>NZ_JBQLIX010000003.1:0-269856 GCF_052156495.1 Pseudomonas sp. NCHU5216
TTTCTTTTGCTTACTTTTCTTTGCGCACTTCAAAGAAAAGTGAGTCGCCCGAGGGGGCGAAACCCGGAATATCTGAACACACCGAAGCGGCGTCCAGAACACCAAAAACACACAAACTTGCCAGTCCGGCATCAAACCAAACATTCCCCCTAAGCTGCAATCAACCCAAAATAATCCCTCACGCGGGGGTTGGCAGAATCTCGACTCGACGCTAGTCTTCGCCACGCGTGACGCCGGGCCCCTCTGGCGGTGAGCCTCTCACCGTGATGTCGGAGTCACTGAGTGAATTCTTTCAACTCAGGCAGACATAGGGAGGGCTCATGGACGCTCTACTTGCCTTTTTCACATCCCCCATCTTCGGTACACCTGGCTGGTTCTGGCTGGCCTTCCTGCTGCTGATCATTTTCCTGCTGGTGCTCGACCTCGGTGTGCTGCATCGCGATCAGCACGAGATCGAGATGCGCGAGAGCCTGCTGCTGTACTCGGGCTATTTCAGTGTCGGCGTCGCCTTCGGTGGCTGGATCTGGTGGCAGCTCGGCGCCACCAAGGCCATGGAGTACTACACCGGATTTCTGGTGGAACAATCGCTGTCGATGGACAACGTGTTCGTCATGGCGATGATCCTCGGCTATTTCAACATTCCGCGTAAGTACCAGCATCGCGTGCTGTTCTGGGGCATTCTCGGGGTGATCGTGCTGCGCGCCATCATGATCGGCCTGGGCACGGCTCTGGTGCAGCAGTTCGACTGGATTCTCTACCTGTTCGGAGCCTTCCTGCTGTTCAGCGGCATCAAGATGCTGCGCGGTGGCGACGAGGAAAGCCATCCGGATCTGGCGCAGAACCCGGTGATGCGCTTCGTGCGCAAGCACATCCGTGTCAGCGACGAGCTGCATGGCGGCCGCTTCCTGGTGCGCCTGCAGGATCGGGCCAGCGGCAAGGCGCTGCTGTATGCCACACCGCTGCTGTTGGCTCTGGTGCTGATCGAGCTGGCTGACCTGGTGTTCGCCGTGGACAGCGTGCCGGCGGTGCTGTCGATCTCGCAGGATCCGTTCATCGTCTACACCTCGAACATCTTCGCCATCCTCGGCCTGCGCGCGCTGTACTTCGCCCTGGCGGCGCTGATGCACCGTTTCGTCTACCTCAAGTACGCCCTGGCACTGGTGCTCATGTACATCGGCGGCAAGATCTTCCTTCATGACCTGATCAAGGTGCCTGCCCTGCTCTCCCTCGCTGTGACCCTGGGCCTGCTGGGCGGTGGCGTGCTGCTGTCCCTGCTCAAGACCCGCGACCAGGGGCAACCGTCGCAACACTGACCCATGAAAGTCCGAGGCCCGCAATCGCGGGCCTCGTACTGTTCAGCGGCTGGCTTTCATCATCTCGCGGGGCACGTACTTGCCGATCTCGTACTTGCCGATGGCCGCGCGGTGCACCTCGTCCGGGCCGTCGGCCAGGCGCAGGGTGCGCTGCATGGCGTACCAGTAGGCCAGCGGGAAGTCGTTGGAGACGCCGGCCCCGCCGTGCATCTGGATCGCCCGGTCGATCACCTTGAGCGCGACGTTGGGCGCCACCACCTTGATCTGGGCGATCTCGCTGGCGGCGATCTTGTTGCCTACGGTGTCCATCATGAACGCCGCATTGAGCGTCAGCAGGCGCGCCTGGTTGATCTCCATGCGCGAGTCGGCGATGTGGTCGATGTTGCCGCCCAGGCGTGCCAGCGGCTTGCCGAAGGCGGTACGGCTCACGGCGCGCTTGCACATCAGTTCCAGGGCGCGTTCGGCCATGCCGATCGAACGCATGCAGTGGTGGATACGGCCCGGGCCGAGGCGGCCCTGGGCGATCTCGAAGCCGCGCCCCTCGCCCAGCAGCACGTTGTCGTAAGGCACGCGCACGTTCTCGAACAGCACCTCGGCATGGCCATGCGGGGCGTCGTCGTAGCCGAACACCGGCAGCGGGCGCAGCACGGTCACACCTGGCGCGTCCATCGGCACCAGGATCATCGAATGCTGCTGATGACGGGGGGCATCCGGGTTGGTCAGGCCCATGAAGATCATCACCTTGCAGCGCGGGTCGCAGGCGCCCGACGTCCACCATTTGCGACCGTTGATCACCCACTCGTCACCCTCGCGACGGGCGTTGGCCTGCATGTTGGTGGCGTCAGAGGAGGCCACGCCCGGCTCGGTCATGGCGAAGGCGGAACGGATCGTGCCGTCGAGCAGCGGCTCCAGCCATTGCTGTTTCTGCGCCTCGTTGCCGTAGCGCACCAGCACCTCCATGTTGCCGGTATCCGGCGCGGCGCAGTTGAACGGCTCCGGGCCGATCAGCGAGCGGCCCATGATCTCCGCCAGCGGCGCGTATTCGGTGTTGCTCAGGCCGGCGCCGTAGTCCGATTCGGGCAGGAACAGGTTCCACAAACCCTCGGCCTTGGCCTTGGCCTTGAGCTCTTCCATGATCGCCGTAGGCTGCCAGCGATCCCCTTCAGCCACCTGCTGCTCGAACAGCGTCTCGGCCGGATAGACATGCGCCTCCATGAACGCCGTGACGCGCTCACGCAGTTCTTGAACCTTGGGGGAGTAAGCGAAATTCATGGCGATACCTTCCGAGAGAGCTGTAGGTGAAGTCGTGAAAATCATGCTAGAGCAGCATAGAAAATTTATCGAACCTATTTTCAGCGTGTATGAACATTCATAACCGATATATGATCGCCCCATAACAAGACCCTCTGGAGCGCTTTCGGCATGAACCTGACCAAGGTGGATCTCAACCTTTTCATCGTATTCGACGCGATTTATACCGAAGCCAATCTGACCCGAGCCGGGCAGATCGTCGGCATCACTCAGCCGGCCGTCTCCAACGCCCTCGCCCGCCTGCGCGAAACCTTCAACGATCCGCTGTTCGTGCGTACCGCCCAGGGCATGGTGCCCACCCCCATGGCGCAGAACATCATCGGCCCGGTGCGCAATGCCCTGCAGCTCTTGCGCGTATCGGTGCAGGAAAGTCGCACCTTCAACCCGCAGCAGGCCGGCAAGACCTACCGCATCAGCATGACCGACCTCTCCGAACAGATTCTCCTGCCGCCGCTGTTCCAGCGCCTGCGCCGCCTGGCGCCGAACGTCTGCATCGAGAGCTTTCTCGCCAAGCGCCGCGAAACCACCAAGGAGCTGGCCGCCGGGCGCCTGGATTTCGCCGTCGACGTGCCCCTCAACACCGACCCACAGGTGCGGCATGTCAAGCTGCTGGAAGATCGCTACGTCTGCGCCATGCGCCTCGGTCACCCGCTGGCCAAGGACAGGATCAGCCTCGACGAATATCTGTCGCTGCCCCATATCCACATCTCCAGCCGGCGCAGCGGCCTGGGTTACGTGGATCTGGCCCTGGGCAAGATGGGCATTCAGCGCCGCATAGCCTTGCGCTCCCAGCACTACCTGATGGCCAGTAGCGTGATGCAGCAGACCGACATGGTCATGACCGTGCCATCGCGCTTCGCCCGCCGTCACAACCTGCACCATGTCGAGCTGCCGGTGAATGATGTGCCCTCTCTGGAAACTCACCTCTATTGGCATGAAAGCACCGACCAGGATCCGGCCAACCGCTGGATGCGCGAGCAGATGATCGAACTGGCCCAGCACGTCACCGCCCAGGAGAAAAAGGCCGAACAGGCGTAGGGTGCGCTATGCGCACCGCACATCTACGCCCCCACCATCCCCTCCTGAACGCAAGAGGCCCGCACAGGGCGGGCCTCTTCGCAGCCGGAAGGAAAATCAGCGGGCCAGCTTGCCATCCAGCGACAGCTTGCCCGCTCCCTCGAACACCAGCGCAACGCTGATGGCCAGCAGCGCCAAGGCGAATTCGTAGCCGTTGTTGCTCATGAAGAAGCCATTGGCCAGGTGTACGCTGAAGATCGCCACCAGCATGGTCACACCCAACACCGCTGCCGCCGGGCGTACCAGCAGGCCGATGATCAGTGCCAGGCCACCGAAGAACTCGGCACTACCGGCCATCAGCGCCATCAGATAGCCCGGGGCCAGGCCGATGCTTTCCATCCACTGCGCTACGCCCGCCAGGCCGTAGCCGCCGAACCAGCCGAAGAGTTTCTGCGAGCCGTGAGCGGCGAAGATGAGGCCGGTGACGATGCGCAGCAAGGTGATGCCGAAGCCGGCCTGGGTCGCGGTGATGTTCTTGAGCAGTGCGTTCATTGCGGGAGTTCCTTGGTGAGTGGGGGTTGACGGCGCCTAGAATCATCCAAATCTATCGATAATAAAAACGCAGAATACCGCTAATAAACATCGATAAATTAGATTATTACTTGACCGTGACCCGCCGCCCCTGCGATTCCAACGAATAACGCTCCCGGTCATAGGCCAGGTAGTACTTGTTGACCGCATTGACGTAGCTCACCACGCCCATGCCCATCTGCTCCATGGCCACCCGCTCCACCTGAAAGAACCACTGGTTGGGGTTGAGGCCGCGCCGCCGCGCCTCGGCGCGCAGTCCCTGCACCCGTTGCGGGCCCAGGTTGTAGGCCGCCAGGACGAAGGCCATGCGTTCGCGCTCGTTGAGCTGAGCACTATTGAAGAAGTTACGCCGAATCTTCGCCAGGTACTTGCTGCTGGCCTGGACGTTGCCAGCAAGAGTCTGAATGTTGCTGACACCGACACTGCGCGCCGCTGCCGGGGTTATCTGCATCAGCCCCGTGGCGCCGCTGGCACCACGGGCCGCCGGGTTCAGGGTCGACTCCTTGAAGGCCAGCGCTGCCAGCATCAGCCAGTCGAGATCGTTCTGCTGGGCATGCTGCTGCAGCACCGGTCGCACTTTCTCCAGGCGCTGCCGCTCGGTACGACCGAACGGCGAATGCACCTTGTACAGACGACGATAGACGCGCTGGAAAGTGGCGTCCTGATCGGCCGGTGCCTTATAGCTGGCCAGGAAACGGTCGATGCTCGCCCGCAGCATGGGGGCATCCGGGCGCACGAACCACTTCATCTCACCATCGCGAGCAAACACCAGATGGCGGTCGACGCGCAGCTTGGGCATCACCTTGGCCCAACGTTCGGCAATCGGCAGCTCCACGGCGGTACGCTCGAAGATACCCGCCTGCACCATCTCCAGCACGTCCTCCACCGCCAGGCTGGGGTCGACCCACTCCACCACGATAGGCGGCAACTTGCGCTCGACCAGGCGCTGATTGATCTCGCGCAGCGACTCGCCCACGGCGCTACCGGCAGGCAACGACAGGCTGCGTCCGGCCAACTGCTCGAAGCTGAGGTAATGCCGGTTGCCCTGTTTGGATACCAGCACCAGCGGTACCTCGCGACGAATCGCCGTGCTGGCACTGACATCATGCCCGGTACGCACGTTGAGCAGCTCGCCGGGCGCGACCAGATCGCCTTCGCCTCGCTGCAAGGCGGCCAGGAGCTGATCCTTGGCCTTGGGTATCACCTTCAGGGTCAGGCTGCGGCCATCCCGCGCATTACGGTTGAGGTACTGCTCGAAAGCGCGCAGCCGATGGTACTCGACGCCAATGCTCTGCCCCTTGACCGAACCCGAGCTGTTGCGGCTCTGGTTGACCAGCACACGCAACTCGCCACTACTGCGAATCGCCGGCAGATCGCGACTCTGGCTAGGCTGACGACTGACCTCTGGCGGCCCGGCCAGGCGCGCGCTGGCGGGCAGCGGCAAGAGCGCCAGAAGGCAGAGGATCAGCAGCAGGCGCAATAGCGGTCTCCATGGGCACCGACGAAGGCTTCGTCGGCCAGCGAAAAGGTGGCGGAGGGTCGCACAGCTTGGGTGAACTGCGCCACCTCGAAGCTCTCTCCAACCTTAAAAACACGACACAAGTTCCTGTAAATGATGGCTTTTCTGACCGGCGGAGGAGATCTGTTATGCTCCGCCCAGGCAATGCTCAGGTGGCACCATGCAGCTCATCGATATCGGCGTCAATCTCACTCACCCCAGCCTGGCTCCGCAGGCCGAGGCCTTGTTGGAGCGCGCGCAGGCAGCCGGTGTCTGCCAGTGGGTGCTGACCGGCACCAGTGTCGCCGAAAGCGAAGCCAGCCTGGCGCTTTGCCGACAGTTGGACGCTGGCGGCCAGCGCCTGTTCAGCACCGCCGGGGTACACCCGCACGATGCCAGTAGCTGGAACGCCGCGACCGGCAATGCCCTGCAAGACCTGCTCGCCGAGCCGCAGGTACGCGCCGTCGGCGAGTGTGGCCTGGATTTCGACCGCGATTTCTCCCCCCGCCCCCAGCAGGAAAAAGCCCTGGAGGCGCAACTGGCACTGGCAGTGCAGTTGCGCAAGCCGGTGTTCCTGCACGAGCGTGCTGCCAGCCAGCGCCTACTGGAGATACTGCGCGACTTTCGCGATCACCTGCCGGCCGCCGTGGTGCATTGCTTCACCGGGGAACGCCAGGCGCTGTACGCCTACCTCGATCTCGACCTGCATATCGGCATCACCGGCTGGGTCTGTGACGAGCGGCGCGGCACGCACCTGCACCCGCTGCTCAAGGACATCCCCGGCGAGCGCCTGATGCTGGAAACCGATTCGCCCTTCCTGCTGCCCCGCACGCTGCGACCCAAACCCAAGAGCGGGCGCAACGAACCGGCCTTCCTCACCGAGGTGCTGCGCGAGGTCGCTCTGCACCGTCAGCAGAGCCAGGAAGCACTGGCCAAACAAACCAGTGCCACCGCTCGCGACTTCTTCGCATTACCGACCATACTTGAAGGTAGTGCATCCGACCTTTGATTGACGTCAAGCAGCCGACAGATGCCTGAGGCATACTGATGGCAAATAGCTAGGGTCTGTTGCCGTTTCGCGCACGGCCGCGACGGAGCCAGTTTTTGCGTGGGGCTAGGCGCGAGACGCGAAGTTTGGTCGCCCAAATGAGCCGCCGAGTAACGACGCACCACGCAAAAACTGGCCCGTCCCTGCGGGTTGCGCGGTAAATTGCGCCATGCGTCGTTGTGGGATTTGGCAAGGGAACGACCATTACCTGCATCCCACGCCTTGCCTGGCACAATTTGGCGCAGCAACGCGGCTCGCGTCGAAACGGCAACAGACCCTAATAATCATCGCAAGAAAATGGACTCTATGAGCATGGGCGCCTGGATCAGCAATCTTTCCCTCAAATACAAGTTCTGGGCGGTAAACGCCGTCGCCTTCGCCATCACCCTGATGCTGGTACTGTTCGCCTTGCATATCGAACGGTCGGCCCGCATCGACGACGCTCGCCAGGCTGCCAGCCAGCAGGCACGTCTGCTGCAGCAATGGCCACAGCAAAGCCCGCTGCCGCAACTGGCCGAACTGAAAATACTCGACCAGGCCGTTGGCCAAGCCGATACCAGTGGTTGGCAAGCGCTGCAGCATGATGCCTGGTTCGGCGACTCACCGAGCATTGGCGCGCAGCGCTTCAAGCTGGCCGACGGCCGCCAGGCGGCGTTGCAGGTCAAGGCGCCAAGCCTGCTGCAACTGTTCGCCGAGCACGCCGCCAGCTATGCACTGGCCGTCGCCCTGCTGATGCTCCTGCTGCTGGCAGCCTCGCAACTGCTGATCCGCTTTCTGCTCAGCCACCTCAACACGCTCAAGGACGTCATGCTGCAGGCCGAGCGCAGTGGCGACCTGTCCCTGCGTGTACCGCTCTCCAGCCGCGACGAAGTGGGCCAGATGGCCGCCGCCTTCAATGCCATGCAGGCCGGTTACCAGCGCGTGGTGGGCACCGTGGGCCAGGTGGCTGGCGAACTGGACAGCGGCACCAGCAACCTGGCCCGGCACATGGGCAGTGTGCGCCAGGGCATGCTCGCCCAGCAGAGCGAGACCGACCAGGCCGCCACCGCGATCAACGAGATGTCTGCCACGGTGCAGCACATCGCCGAACATGCCAGTACCACCCGTGACCAGTCGCTCAACGCCGATCAGCTCGCCCGTGCCGGCCAACAGGTGGTCGAGCGCGTCGAGCAATCCATCGACGCCCTGTCGCAAGGGGTACGCCAGAGCGCCGGCAGCATCGAGCGTCTGGCCGAGGACAGCCAGCGCATCAGCCAGGTGGTGGCGGTGATCCATGGCATCGCCGAGCAGACCAATCTGCTGGCACTGAATGCCGCCATCGAGGCGGCGCGGGCCGGCGAAATGGGTCGCGGCTTCGCCGTGGTGGCCGATGAGGTGCGTAATCTGGCCAAGCGCGTGCAAAGCTCCACCGATGAAATCACCCAGATGATCGGCAACCTGCAAGGCGGCACTCGCGATGCCGTGGAGTTCATGCGTGAGAGCTCGGAGAACGCCACCCATTGCGTGCAGCTTGCTCAGGAAGCGGGCGAGTCGCTGGCTGCGATCACCGCGGCCGTGGCGCTGATGCGCGAAAGCAATACGCAAATCGCCGTGGCGGCCAACCAGCAGAGCCAGGTGGCCGAGGAAATGAGCCGCTCGGTGGTGGGCATCCGCGACGTCACCGAGCAGACCGTGGGGCAGACCCTGGAGTCCGCCGCCACCAGCCAGCAATTGGCCGAACTGGCGGGCCAGCTCAGCCGCGCCATCGGTCAGCTCAAGCTGTGATCAGCCGAACACCGTGACCGTCTGCCGACTCAGTGCGATCAGCTCGCCGCTCGGGCTCCACAGCCCGGCTGCGACATGGCCGTAACCATCGCGCGCGTGCTCGATCTCGGCGTGGTACAGGCACCAGTGCTCGGTGCTCAGGTCATGCAGCGGCTGGACGAACTCGATGGTCCAGGTCAATGAACTACCCGGAGCCGGGCTCTTCAGATGCTGCAGCACGGCAGGTGGCCAGGCGTCGACTAGGGCCAGCAGGTGCGCCTCGGTAACCGCTTGCGCTTCGGTTTCGCCCTTCAGACGCACCCAACCACCCATCTGCCGTGAGGGGTTGTTGCTGAAGGGCATGCCGCCGATGCCCCAGCGCATGGCCAGGTAACGGGTGAATTCGGGGGTGACATTGCGGATGTAGGGCAGCTCCTGGCACTGCTCCACCGCCTTCATGCTCGGTGCCGGTAGCGGCGCCACATCGATGGCTGACTCTCTCGCCGCACCGAAGCTGCCCTGCACCAGAGTCACCACCTGACCCTCCTGGGTCGCGCGCAGGGCCATCTGGCTGACTGCCTTGCCCTCACGCAGCACCTCGGCCTCGAAGCATACCGGCACCTCAGGTGCCACCGGCCCGACGAAGGTGATCGCCAGGGAGCGTACAGGGCGTCCTGCCGGCACCTTGGCGCGCATCACCTCGTAAGCCAGCGCGGCGACCAGACCACCGAAACCGGCACGGCCCTGGGCCCAGGTAGCGGGAATCACCAACGCGTCAGGCTGGTTGCGCACTGCTTGCAGCAACTCGGAAAAGGTCATGAATACCTCGAATACGGGAAAGGCACTGATCTTAGGGCATGTGATGCCCTGGCCGGCAGGCCACATCGGCCAAACAGACGGCGAAAATATCACCGTCGCGCCCGGTGCGAACCCAGCCTAGGTTCGGCGCTCAGTCGACCTGGGCAAAATCCGCGCGCAATACCAGGAGGCTGTCGTCGGCTTGCTGCTCGGCGGCCTGCATGGCCGCTTGCCAGGCTGTCCGGTAAGGCGCGAGCGCAGGTTCCGTTTCCGCCAGGGCCAGCCATTGCAGGTTGTCGTGCCAGTCACCCAGAGCGCCCTGCGCGTGTTTCAAATGCACCCGTGCGCGGCGGCTTAGACCAGATTCCCGCGGGTAGGCCTCGGCGGCGTAGCGCACCCGCTTGATCAGCAGGCGCAGCCGATGACGGTCATGCGCCGGGTCGCGCAGGGCCAATGCCAGCCGCTGTTGCTGACGCTGCAAACGGCGCTGGATGCGTCGCTGCAGGTGATCCAGCTCGGCATTGGCCGCCGCCTGGCGCCAACGCTGTGGCCAGGCATCGAGCAACACCAGCAAATCCTCCAGCTCCCGGGCAAGGGCCACCTCGGCCCGGCGTGGCGCCAGCTCGCGGGCCATGGCATCGGCCTGGGCGTTCGCGCCGAGCTGGCGCAACTGCGCCTGCAGCACCTCGCGGTCACGCAATGGCCCGGTGAGGCGCCCCAAGGCGGCAGCGGCCTGTTCCAGGCTGTCCACCGTGGGCAGGCCACGCAAGGGCCTGAGCAGGCTGCGCATCCGCCGCAAGGTAACCCGCAGATCGTGCAGTGCCTCGTCGTCGGTGGCCTCTGTCAGGCGCGCGCGGCAGCCGTACAAACGCACCTGCAGTGCCAGCAGCTGCTCGACAGTGCTATCCACGAACGTACTCATCACCTCACCCCCTTTCTTCGGCTACTACGCGGCGGCGCCATGGCAAGGCCCGCCTCAGCTCACGCAAGGTCCGTCGCAGCACGGCAGCCGGTATGGCCTGGCCAGCATAGCGCTGGCGTTCGTATTGCTCGGCGAAAGAGCGAATCAACGCCGCCTGCTCGGGCAACGCGCGCTCGGCCCGCGCGGCATAGCTGCGCATGCCCTCGCCCGCGGCCGGCACCACCCCATGGCGCGCCAGCATACGCTGGAAGCGACGCCAGAGCTGGCGCTGCGGATCCTCCCGGCGCTGCCAGGGCTTCAGCAGCCAGAGTGCCAGCATCCCCACCAGCAAGGCTCCGCTACCGACCAGCGCCAGTGCCAGGCGCTGCCAATCCAGGCTGCCGAACCAGCGCTGCAGCACCTGCACCTGCTGCTCGCCCTGGTAGCCCAGCACCCAACGCTGCCAGCCATAGTTGAGGCTATCCCATTGCAGGCGCAACTGATTGAGCCAGGTCAGGTTGCGATAGCGCAATGGTGAGAAGGGTTGATCCTCGAGAAAGGCTTCGTCCTCTCCCAGGGCCTCGGCGAGCCCCTGTTCGACCCGCTCCGGCGCCACCTGGAAGGTTGGATCGACACTGCGCCAGCCCTGCCCTGGCTGCCAGTACTCGACCCAGGCGTGGGCGTCGAGCTGACGCACCAGCAGGTAATTGCCTCCGGGGTTCAGCTCACCGCCCTGATAACCGGCCACCACCCTTGCGGGAATACCCGCAGCACGCAGCACGAAGGTCATGGCCCCGGCATAGTGCGCGCAGAAGCCGGCACGAGTGTCGAAGAGGAAGGCGTCGATGGCGTTCTGGCCCAGAGGTTGTGGGCGCAGGGTGTAGTGATAGGGCTGGCGGTTGAAATGCTGCAACAGGGCCGCGACCAGCGCATCGTCCTGCGGATACTGGCGCCTGAGCTGCGCGGCCCATTCACGGCTGCGCGGTTCCCCCTCTGACGGCAGTTGCAGGTCGCGCCGCAACAGTTGCGGATCGGCCTGCGCCTCGCGCAGCGCCTGTGGCCAGGAGCGCGCCTGATAGAGCAAGGGACGATCCACCGGGCTGCGCCGCTGCCAGCGAAAATCGCTCATCATGCGGCTGTCTTGCAGATTGATCTGGGCCACGTCCAGGCTGAACAGCCAGGGCCTGTTGCTCGGCTGCATGACGATACTGTACTGAACCGCCTCACCACGGGCCTGCCACTGCGGGGCACGGGGGATGGCCGCCTGGCCGGACTGCGACCAGCGCCGACCGTCAAAATGCTCCAGGGTCAGGGCCCGCCAGTAGAGCTCGCTGCGTGGCGGCATGGGGCCGTCGAAGCTGGCGCGAAAGGCCAGCGCCGGGGAGCGGCTGAGCTCGGCAATATCCCCTGGGGTCATGCTCTCGGCCAGCCCGGTGATGCCCTTGTCGTTGGGCATTGGCAGTGACCACAGGGGCCCCAGACGCGGGAAGAACAGGAACAACAGCAGCATCAGAGGCACCGCCTGCAGCATCAGGCTGGCCGCCAGGCGCAGGGTGGCCCAGGGGCGCCGGGCAAAGGCGCTCTGCTTCAGGCCAAGCAGCGCCGCCAGCAGTGCCAGAACCGGCAGCAGGCTGTACAGGGCCGCGACAATGCCGTCCTCGAACAGGTAGGAGGTCACCACGCAGAAGAAACCGAGGAAGATCAGCACCAGGGCATCGCGCCGGCTGCGCATCTCCACCAGCTTGAGGATGAAGGTGCAGATCAGCAGCACCGTGGCCGCTTCCATGCCCACCAGCGTGCCCCGCGAGGCGAAGATGCCGCCGATCACCGCGGCCAGCAACAGGCCCTTGGCCAGGTTGCCGGGGTGACGCAGGCGCATGCGGAAGATCTGCACGCGCCAGAATGCCGCGACCAGCCACAGCCCCGCCACCCACAGCGGCAGATGCAGCAAGTGCGGGGCGATCACCAGCACCTGCGCCACCAGCAGCCAGGTCAGGGCGATACGCGGAATCAGCGGCTGGCTCATCGCTCGCCCCCGAACAGAGCCAGGGCACGCAGACAACGTTCACGGTGCGCGTCGCCCTGTCCGACTTCGATCACCTGCCCTGGCAGGTGCAGGCCGAATGGCTGCTGCCGAGCACTGAGCTGCAGCACCCAGTGGCAGAGCAGCGACAGGCGCGTTTCCAGGTCGCCGCCCAGGCTGTCGAAGTCCAGCCACGGCTCTCGTCCGCTGAGCGCGGCGAACTCCTTGACCTGCAAGCCATGGCCTCGGGAATAGGCCTTCCACGCCAGACGGCGCTTGGAGTCGCCCGGCTGATAGCCGCGCAGCCCCTGGAAGTCGTCGGCACCCTGACCACGTACCTGCTGCCCGTCCTCTTCCTCTTCGGCCAGCCCTGCGGCCAGCGGCAGCTCACCTTCCAGCGGGCGCGGGTAGACCAGCACCGGCTGATCCAGGTCGACCCAGCTCCAGGCCACCAGCAGCCCCAGCGGAAAGCGACTTTCCACACGCAAACGCGGCGGTCGCAACCAGCCGCGCCGCTCGGTGGCGAGGCTCAGCTCCAGCTCCACCTGCCCCAGCGCCGGCACGTCGGCCAGTTGCAAGGCGGTTGGCGGCCAGCCCAGGGCCACGGCCTGGTACTCCCGACCCTGGCTATGCAGGCGCAGGCGAAATGCGGCCTGCTCACCGACGAATGCCGCCGCCGCGCCACCGGCTCTGAGCTCCAGGCCAGCCAGATTGCGATAGGTATGCAGGATGGCGACGACGAATACCGCCGCCAAAAGGAAGGTCAGGCCATAGGCCAGGCTGTTCTGGTAATTGATCGCCACCAGCAACATCAGCAGCAGCACCAGGGCGAAAACGCCACCCACCGCGCTGGGCAGGATGAAGATACGCCGCTGATCGAGGCGCACGCTGGCGGCCGGCGGAATGCGCCGAGCCAGCCAGCGTGACCATTGCGGCTTGAGCAGGCGGCGCATCAGAGCGCAGGCACTTCACGCAGCAGCCATTGCACCAGACCGCCGCCGCCATGCCCGGTCGGGTCGGCGCGCTCGCGCAGGCGGTGCCCGGCCACGGCCGGCAATACCGCCTGCACGTCTTCGGGGATCACGTAATCACGCTCGGCCAGCAACGCCCAGGCCCGTGCTGCCGCGAGCAAGGCCAGGCTGGCACGCGGCGACAGGCCCCAGGCGAACTGCGGCTGGCTGCGCGTTGCCTCGACCAGGCGCAACACGTAATCCACCAGGGCGTCGCTGGCGCGCACCTTGGGCACCTCGGCCTGCAGGCGGGCCAATTTGGCATGGTCGAGAACGGGCTCGAGGCGCGGCAGCAGATCGCGCCGCGCGTCGCCCAGCAGCAGTGCACGCTCGGCAGCCTGCGCCGGGTAGCCCAGCGACAAACGCATGAGAAAGCGATCGAGCTGCGACTCTGGCAGGGCGAAGGTGCCGCCACTGCTCACCGGGTTCTGCGTGGCGATGACGAAGAACGGCTCGGGCAAGGGCCGGGTGGCGCCTTCGATGGTCACCTGGCCCTCCTCCATGGCCTCGAGCAGGGCGCTCTGGCTCTTCGGCGTGGCGCGATTGATCTCATCGGCCAACACCAGCTCGGCGAAGATCGGCCCGGGGTGAAAGACGAACTGCCCGTTCTCCTTGTCGAACACCGAGGTGCCGAGGATATCGCCGGGCAACAGGTCGGAGGTGAACTGGATACGCTGAAAGCTCAACCCCAGCACGCGCGCCAGGGCGTGGCTGAGGGTGGTTTTGCCCATCCCGGGCAGATCCTCGATCAGCAGGTGGCCTCGGGCCAGGAGGCAGGCCAGGGCCAGGCGCACCTGCCCTTCCTTGCCCAGCAGCACCTGATTCACCGCATCGAGACAGGCATCCAGTTTACTTCGCATCATCGGCTCCTCGCGTCCAGGCTGCCGATGCTACTGGGCTACTCAGAGCGGGCAAAGCGCCATGTAACCTTTGCTCACGAAACTGTGAAAACCCAGGCAAAAGCTGCTGACCAGATTGCGCCGCTGACGAACCGGCGCAGCGCTGCTCAGCTCAGGCGAAAATGTCCGGCCATACCCTGCAGCTCGCGGCCCAGCTCGGCCAATTGCGTACTGGCCGCTGCGGTTTCGTCCATGGCCAGGGCCGACTGGTCGGCAATGTCGCGAATCGAGGTGACGCTGCGGTTGATTTCCTCGGCTACCGCCGTCTGCTCTTCGGCGGCGGCAGCAATCTGCTGGTTCATATCGAAGATCTGCGCCACCGCCTCGGAGATAGCGGCCAATGCGCCTTCGGTCTGGTTGGCATCGCTCACCGCCTGGGTCACCAGGCTGGCGCTCTGCTGCATGTCCTGCACGGCACGCTGGGTGCCCTCGCGCAGCGTGGCGATCAGCGTCTCGATTTCGGCGGTGGATTGCTGGGTACGCCGGGCCAGGGCGCGCACCTCATCGGCGACCACAGCGAAGCCACGGCCTTGCTCGCCCGCCCGTGCCGCTTCGATGGCCGCATTGAGTGCCAGCAGGTTGGTCTGCTCGGCCACGCTCTTGATCACGTCGAGCACCGCATCGATGCGTTGTGCGTCCTGGCTCAGGCGCTCGATGCTGGCTGTCGTGGCGTCCATGGCATTGGCCAGTTGATCGACACGTTGCAGTGTCTGCCCGACCACCTGGCTGCCCGTGCCGACGCGCTCCTCGGCATTGCGCGTGGCCACGGCCGCCACCTCGGCATTGCGCGCCACCTCATGCACCGTGGCCGCCATCTGACTCATGGCAGTCGCCACCTGGTCGGTTTCCGCCTTCTGCCCGTTGACGCCCAGGCGCGTCTGCTCGGTGACACCGGAAAGCGCCTGGGCCGCCGCAGAAATCCGCTCCACACCACCCTGCAGGCGCCCCACCATGTCGCGCAGATTGACAGCCATGCGCTGCATCGCGGCGAGCAATTGGCCCACCTCGTCATCGCGCGATACATCCAGCTGCACGCTCAGATCGCCAGCGGCAATGCGCTCGGCCTGGGTGATCACCTGGCGCAGCGGGCGCACGATCAGCTTGCTGATCAAAAGCGCGGCACACAGCCCCAGCAGCAGGGCCAAAGCCGCCACCAGGATGATCAAGCCACTGCTGGTACGCTGTTCGCCGTGCATCACCTCGCGCTGCAGGCTCTGCACGCGATCGAGCTGGGTGAGCATGGCCTCGGCGGTGCTCACCAACTGCTGATAGACCTTTTTCTGCTGCTGCAGCAGGGTGGAATATTCCTTGAGGCGCTCGGTGAAGGAATCGACGTTGACCACCACATCGGCCAACACCGCTGCATAGCCGGGATCCTCCAGAGCATCGCGCAGGCTGGCCGCGAGTTGTTGCGCCTCGACGGCCTCGGCAATCTGCTCGTCAGCGGCCTCGCCATCGCGACGACTGGCCTCCAGACGTTTGCGCGCCTCGCCCATGGCCTGCAGCAGCAATTGATGGATCTTGCCCACCTGCACGGCCTGCTGCACCGAAAGACCACCTTGCTGCCCCTGGCTCGACTTGAGCAGATCGACGCCATCCTCGGTCATGCCCTCCTGCAGCAGATCCAGGCTGTTGGCGGCGCTGACCACCAGCCAGTCGGCAGCATCCAGCGCGAGCTGCATGCCATCGGTCTGCTCCACGTAATGCTGAAAGGCGGTGCGGTACTGGTCGAGCAGCGGCTCGAGCTGCGTCAAAGCCTCGGCGCTGTCGCTCCCCAGTTCGCTGCGCAACGCCTGGCTGTTCTGCAGGATGCTCTCGACCTGCTGCTGCAGGCGCTCGGCCTGCGCCTTGTCGCCGTTCAGGGCGAAGCCCTGCTCCGTGGTGCGCATGCGCAACACCTGATCGCCCACGGCAGCCATGCGTTCCAGGCGCTCGGCCCCAGCATTGACTTCCCGCAGGGCCAACAAGCCGGTCAGCGCCACCAGCACAGTGAGTGCCAGCACCAGAGAGAATCCCAGCATCAGTTTGGTGACCGTACTAAGACTGGCCAAACGACCACTCAACGACCTTGCCATCGACCACTCCCCAGAACGAACGTCTAAACGTTGACAGTAGGAGTGTAGACCTGCAAGCGACAAGCCAGCCGGCAGACGATTGGCCTGAACAGCTAAGAGAATGTCGCTTTTGTGCTATCAGGGCACCTCTAAAAACGTAGGCGAGGCAGGCAGCGCAAGGCAAAAACAGGCGAAAAAGCGCAGTTTACGCGCTGTAAGTGAGCATTATGAGCCTGTTTTTAACGCCGCGATGGCAACGCAGGTAGTTTTTAGAGGTGCCCCTCAGGGGCGCTGCAGGTGGAACAGCTCGCTTGTACGGCAATAAGCACTGCCACCCAGGCGCCCCACCACGTCGAGCCGCAGTGGGTCGATACGCCCCTGCTCGTTGAGCACGGCGTCGTCGATATGTGCCAACAGCACTTCGGCAAAGATCAGGTGGCAGTTCGGGCGCTCGGGCGGATAGGGCTGGATCTGCGCCACACGGCACTCGAAAGTCACCGCGGCTCCCGCGACGCGCGGCACGTCGATACGCTCGCAAGGCTGGCTGGCGATGGCGCCATGGGTGAACTCGCTGACCTGCGGCGGCAGAACCGCGGCGCTGGCATTCATCGCTTCGGCCTGCGCGAAGCTGACCAGTTGAATCGCCAGTTCACCGCTGGCCTGGGCATTGCGCAGGCTGTCCTTGAGGCTGCCATCGTCACGGGTGTTGACGTTGACCAGCACGGTGGGCGGGTTGTCGCTGATGATCTGGAAGAAGCTGAACGGCGCCAGGTTGGCCACCCCGTCCGGCGAGCGCGTGGAGACCCAGGCGATGGGTCTGGGCGTGATGCTGGAGGCCAGCCAGCGGTATGCCTCCAGCGGGCTGAGCGCGGCGAAATCGAGCTGCATCAGCGGCCCGCCCGCGATTCACGGATATAGAAGCGTGCGCGCTCGGCCTTGCTGACGCAGCCCTCGTAGGCCTCGAACTGCTGCTGAGTCTTGGCCGCAGTCAGCAACGACAGCGCCTTGGAGTAACTCACCGTACCGGCGAAGCCTTCGGCCTCGGCGATGCTCAGTTCCTTCCAGGCGGCATCCAGTTGGTTGGCACAGGTATCCCGGTAGACGGTCTTGCCGGCACAGCCGCTCAGCGCGACCGCCAGCAGCGGCAAACAGATCCAGTGTTTCATCGACCACACTCCTCGAACGGATATGACTACGGACTTGGCCCAGCCTATGACGCTGCAGCACAACGAAAGTGCCCGGCTCACTCGCCGTTTCGCTCACGCAAGTATTGCACCACGGCTTGCTGCTCACCGGCGAATTCGATACGCCCTGCCTTGCTCTCGCGCTGGAACACGTACATGGGATCGTAATACTCCACCAACAAGGCTTCGATCCAGCCACGGTGCGTGTCCACCTGGCCATCGGCTTCCTGCTCGGCCAAGGCCTGATCCATGATCGCGGCGAGGCGCTGGTAACGCTCGCCGCCCAGGCGCCGAGTGATGTTGGCCAGGCTTTCGCGCAGGCGCGCGGCGTAGGCGGCGAACCCCGTCTCTGCGCCCTGTTGCGCGACGAACTCCGCGCACAGCTCCACCACATAGGCCTGGAGGATACGCTCGATGCGATTCTGCAGACTGTCTTCCAGCCACACCAGTGGGTAATGCTGCATGCCCTGGTGCAGCGGCAATGGCAGGGAGCAACGACCGATCAGACGCGCCTCGTCCTCCAGCACGAACTGCTGCTGGCCGGCAGCACGACGCTTGAGCAGGTCGATGGCCAGGGCGTTCTCGAAATCGATCTGCGCCGGTTGGGCGCTGGCGCGCTTGCCGAAGCTGGAGCCACGGTGGTTGGCATGGCCTTCCAGATCCACGGCATTGGCCAGTTGTGCGATCACCTCGGTCTTGCCGGTGCCGGTCATGCCGCCGACCAGCACGAACCTGCACTCCTGCAGCGCCTGTTCGGTGGTATGCAGGAGGAAGCTGCGCAGCGCCTTGTAGCCGCCGACCACGCGCGGGTAGTCGATGCCGGCCTCGCTCTTGAGCCACTGCTGGACGATCTGCGAGCGCAGACCACCGCGGAAGCAGTACAGATAACCCTCGGGATTGGCCTTGGCGAACCTTGCCCAGGCCTCGATACGCTCGGCCTTGGTGCGCCCGCTGACTAGTTGATGGCCCAGTTCGATGGCCGCCTGCTGGCCCTGCTGCTTGTAGCAGGTGCCCACCTTCTGTCGTTCGATATCGGTCATCAGCGGCAGGTTGAGCGCGCCTGGAAAGGCCCCCTTGACGAACTCCACGGGAGCACGGGTATCCATCAGCGGTCGGTCATGCAGGAAGAGTTCGCGGTAGTCGGTGCAATCGTCGCGCATCAGTACACCTCGACCGCGTGACGCTGTCGCTCCACCAGCTCGCCGATGGGCGACAGCTCCAGGCCCAGCTCGGTGGCCGTGGCGAGAAACTCGGCCTCGCCCTCCGGCGCCACCGCGATCAGCAGACCACCGCTGGTCTGCGGATCACACAGCAGCAGTTTGACCAGCTCGGGCAGCGGTGCGATGCGCTCGCCGTAGCTGTCGAAGTTGCGCAGCGTGCCGCCCGGGATGCAGCCCTGCTCCAGGTAATGCTCCACGCCGGCCAGGCGCGGCACGCGAGCGAACTCGATGCGGGCGCTGAGGCCGCTGCCATCGGCCATTTCCACCAGATGGCCGAGCAGGCCGAAGCCGGTCACATCGGTCATGGCGCAAACCCCATCGAGCTTGCCGAAGCGGCTGCCGGGCTTGTTCAGGGTGCACATCCAGTCACGCGCCAGGCCGATGTCCTCGCCACGCAGTTTGGCCTTCTTCTCGGCGGTGGTGAGAATGCCGATGCCCAGCGGCTTGGTCAGGTACAGCTTGCAGCCAACCCGCGCCGTGTCGTTGCGTTTGAGGTGGCGTTTTTCCACCAGGCCGGTCACCGCCAGACCGAAGATCGGCTCCGGCGCATCGATGGAATGACCGCCAGCCAGGGGAATGCCGGCTTCGTCGCACACCGCGCGGCCGCCACGGATCACCTCACGTGCCACTTCCGGAGCGAGCACGTTGACCGGCCAGCCAAGGATGGCAATGGCCATCAGCGGGTCGCCGCCCATGGCGTAGATATCGCTGATGGCGTTGGTGGCGGCGATGCGGCCGAAATCGAAAGGGTCGTCGACGATGGGCATGAAGAAGTCGGTGGTCGAAACCACCCCGCGCTGCTCGTCGATGGCGTAGACCGCCGCGTCGTCACGGGAGGCATTGCCGACCCACAGGCGCGGGTCGAGATGCTGTGCGCCGCTGCCGGCCAGGATCACTTCCAGCACCTTGGGGGAAATCTTGCAGCCGCATCCGGCACCATGGCTGTATTGGGTCAAACGGATCGGCTCGCTCATTGCATGCTCCGGCAGGGACGACTTGGCGGCGAATTCTAGCAAAAGGTGCCTTGGCGCCGCACACGGCGAAGGGTAAGGTCGGGGCTGAATTCGGGGGAAACGGTGATGAGCAAGAGAGTCGCACTGGTACTGGGCTCCGGTGGTGCGCGTGGCTACGCACACATCGGCGTGATCGACGAACTACAGGCACGCGGCTATGAGATCGGCTGCATCGCGGGTTGTTCCATGGGGGCGGTGGTCGGTGGCATCTTCGCCGCCGGCAAGCTCGACCAGTACCGCCAATGGATCGAAAGCCTGGATTATCTCGACGTGCTGCGCCTGCTCGATGTCAGCTTCCGCCTCGGTGCGATTCGCGGCGAACGGGTGTTCGGGCGCATCCACGAGATCGTCGGCGACATCGATATCGAACAGCTATCGATCCCCTTCACCGCCGTGGCCACCGACCTCACCAACCAGCAGGAAATCTGGTTCCAGGAAGGCTGCCTGCATCAGGCCATGCGCGCCTCGGCCGCCATCCCCAGCCTGTTCACCCCGGTGATCCAGGGCAAGCGCGTGCTGGTCGATGGCGGTCTGCTCAACCCGCTGCCCATCGTGCCGGTGGTGTCCAGCCATTGCGACTTGATCGTGGCGGTCAACCTCAACGCCACCAACCAGTTGCGCTACAGCCTGCCGGTAATCGAGCGCCCGCCGGCACTCAAGGGGCGTATCGACCAGTTGATGGCCTCGCTCGGCGCCCGCCTGCCCAGCTTCAAGCGCAAGGACGACGACAGCCTGCTGCTGGCCGAAGAACAGCGCCAGGCCAGCGCCGCCAGCGTGCCGGCAGCCCCCAGCCAGGCCGAGGACAGCCCCGCGCCCAAGTCCGCCAGCGGCTCGCGCATCGCCGAGCTCAGCGGCCCGGCATCGTTGCTCGAACTGATCAACCAGAGCGTGGAGGTGATGCAGACCTCGCTGGCGCAATACAAGATCGCCGGTTACCCGCCGGACGTCCTGATCAACGTGCCCAAGCGTGTCTGTCGCTTCTTCGAGTTCTACAAGGCGCCGGAGCTGATCATGCTCGGCCGTCAGATCGCCCGCGACACCCTGGACAAATACGAACATGATCACGGCTGATCAGCCGCGCGCTTCCTCGCTGCTGGGCAACGCCTTTTCCGCCATGGCCTGGCTGGCTGGCGTCTTGTCTGCCACCCAGTCGCTGAGCAGGCTGTAGGCCACCGCCAGCAGGGTCGGGCCAAGGAACAGACCCATGAAGCCGAAGGCCAGGATGCCACCGAACACGCCGAGCAACACCACCACCAAGGGCAGGTTGCCGCCACGGCTGATCAGATAGGGCTTGAGGATGTTGTCCACGCCGCTGATCACGAAGAACCCCCAGATGCCGAGAAAGATCGCCATGCCGATCTCGCCCTGCCATACCAGCCAGGCCACGGCCGGCCCCCAGATCAGCGGCGGCACCATGATCAGGCTGCAGCCGAAGGTCAGCAGCCCCAGCAACAGCGCCCCCGGCACGCCAGCGATGAGAAAGCCGACATAGGCCAGCAGTGCCTGCGCTGCGGCCGTACCTATCACCCCGTTGACCACCCGCTGCACCGTACCGGCCACCAGCTCCAGATAATGGTCGGCGCGATCGGCGATCAAGCGCTCCAGCAGGCTGTGCACGAACACCGCCAGGCGCGGGCCATCCCGGTAGAAGAAGAACACCAGCACCAGGCTCAGGGCCAGTTCGAGCATGCCCCCGCCGATTCGCGCGCTGCGCGCCAGCAACCAGTTGCCAACCTGCCCCAGATAGGGGCGCAAGGTGTCGAGGAAGGCCACGCCCTGCTGATCGATGGTGCGCCACAGCTCCGCCAGGCTCTGCCCCACCAGCGGCAGGCCATCCAACCAGGTGGGCGGCGGCGGCAGGCCGTCGACCTGCAGATCCTTGATCAGGGCATTGGCATCCTTGATGTGGTCGGCCAGGTTGAACCCCAGCAACACCAGCGGCACCGCCACCAGCAACACCCAGCAGCCGGTGAGAATGCCGGCGGCCAGGGACAGACGCCCACCCAGCAGCAGGCTCAAACGACGCATCAGCGGCCAACTGGCGAATGCCAGCAGCGCGGCCCAGAACAGCGCCGACCAGAATGGCGCGAGCACCCAGAGGCTGGCGGCCAGCAGGCCGAGCAACAGTATCTGCACCAGCAGCCGATCATTGGTGGCCATGGCGGCGAACTCCTTGAATGTTCACGTCAATGACAGAGCGCCCGACATGGGCGCTCTGGATGGAACCTGGGAAACGAACCTGGCGATACTAGCAGGCCATTGAAAAACGTAGGCGAGGCAGGCAAGACAAGGCAAAAATGGCCGAAGAAAGCACTGGGCCCGCATTCGGGTTTACGTGCTGTAAACGAGCACTCTGAGGCTATTTTTAACGCAGTATTGCCAACGCAGGTAGTTTTTCAACAGCCTGCTAGCGCAATAGCCTGACCTGCAATATACCTTCCTGAGGCTCGCCCAGTTCCAGGCGAGCTTCACGCACGCGCTGCGCGATCAGTGCCTCACGCCAGACCTCTGCCTGGGCACCGCTGAGACTGACGCGCAAGGTGCTGTCGAGGTTGAGGCTACGCGCCAGTAGCTGGCTCCACTCGGCATCGGGCGTGGCATCTTCGGACAGGCTCAACACGCCTTCACTGCGTAGCTGGCGCAGCAAGGTGGCGGGCGTCGGCAGCAGTCGACCCAGAGCGCTTTTTGCGTCGAACTGCTCGGCATGCAGGTAGGCGCGGCGATTGCCGCGGGTGATGCTGTACAGCGCCACCAGGCTGTCATGCCGAGGCTCGGTCAGGCGCAACAGGGCATAGGCCTGCTGGTTGTCAGAGCCATACAGCGTGGCATCGCCGAACACTGCGTTGGCCCACAGGCTGCTCGACCCGCATTCGCGCCCCTGACACCAGTACAGCAGCTCGGCACCATCTGCCAGCAGCGTGTTGCGGGCTTCGTCGAAAACCTGGTCAGCCGTGTGGGTGCTCGGCACTCGGTAGGTCACGGCTTGTAACCGCCCTTCGCCCTGCACTTCGCGCTCGTAGCGCAAACGGCCACTGATACGGCGCACGGCGCCTTGCGGGTAGATCCGCTCCACGTCCGGGCTGCTCTGATAGGCGACGATCTGGCTCGCCGGAAAGCGTGGCAACACCTCGAGATCCTGGCTACCAGGCACGTCCGCCGCCCAGATCGGAGCACAGCACAATGCGGCCGCCAGGGCGGCAAACCAACCTAGCGGCCTGCTCATCGCACCCACTGCGACGAGGCGACGAAGGAAGGGGATGCCGCAACCCGGCGCTGTGCGCGGCAGATGAAAGAAGTGAATGGGACGATCATGCAATTCTCCATGGCAGACCGCCACACCTTTCCCCAAGGGGCGCCATCAAGTCAAGGCGAGGCCAGGAATGGATTGAAACAATCCGCTACACGCTGGGCCCCGGCCTCATCGTTCAGGTGCAGATGATGCCCCCCAGGCAGGCGATGGATCTCGAACGGCAGGCTGGCCAGCAAGGGCTCCAGTTGCGGCTGCGCCAGCACCATGCCCTGCTCGGCCAGCACCAGGCTCACCGGACACTGCAGCGCACGCACGAAGGCCTCGGCATGGGCGCGGCTCAGGCGCAGCGGCGAAGGCAGGGTCAGGCGCGCATCGCTGCGCCAGGTATAGCCACCCGGCACCGGCATCAGCCCGCGCCGGGCGAGCAGTTCGGCGGCGGCGTAACTGACCGCACCGATGCCGGTCATACGCGCCTTCACCGCACGTTCCAGGTCGGCATAGACCGGTTTGCGCTTGCCTTCCAGGGCCAGCTTGGCGCGCAAGGCATCACCCAGCTTGGCCGGCGCTTCATCCGCCTCGCTGGTATAGGGCAGCAAGCCGTCGATCAGCGCCAGGCGCTCGACACGCTCGGGCGTGGCAGCGGCCAGCAGCACCGCGGTGATGGCGCCCATGGAATGACCGAGAATGGAGAAGCGCTGCCAGCCGAACTGCTCGGCGACCATCAACACGTCATGGGCATTGGCCCAGAGTGCGTAATCCGAGCCCGGCGGGCGATGATCGGAATGGCCGTGCCCGGCGAAATCCAGGGCGACGATGCGCAGCCCATGCAGGCGCGGCGCCAGGTGCGCGAAGGTGGCGGCGTTGTCCAGCCAACCGTGCAGGGCGATCACCGGCCTGCCATCCTCCGGGCCATACAGATGGGCGGCCAGCTCGATGTGCGGCAGGCTCAGACGCACTTCCTCGAATGCCAGGCTCATGCGCACACCTCCTCGGCAGCGCTCCAGCGCGCGAACAACTGGCGCAGCAGCGCTGCGGTGTCCTGCGGGCGCTCCAGAGGGAACATGTGCCCACCCGGAAGCTGGTGGTATTCGGCGCGTGGCATGCGCCGTACCGCGCGGGTATGGTGCGGCAACACCACACGGCTATGCCGCCCCCGCACCATGGCCAACGGCACGGCCAGCTGGCGCGGCTTGCCCGGCGCGATATGCGGCACGCTGCGGTAGATGCTGATTTCCGTCGCCGCGTCGAAACGCAGGCGCAGGCCCTGCTCCACTGGCTGCAAGCCATGCTCGACATAGGCATCAAGGCACTCGGGGTCGAAACGTCTGAACAAGGTCTTGCCGGCGAAATAGCTACGCGCCTCGGCCAGGTCGGCGAACGCCTCGCGCCGGCCCAGGGTTCGCCCTGCCGGGGTGATGCGATCGATGAAGCCGAAGCGCTTGGCCGCACGGATCATCATGCGATCGGCCAGGGTCAGTATCGGCGAGTCGAGCATCACCACGCCGCGGTACAACTCCGGGAAGCGCAGTGCGGCATGGTAATGCAGCACGCCACCGAGCGAATGGCCGACGCCCCAGACCTGCTCGCCGCCCTGGCGCAGATGGTGGATCAGCTCCTCCACCAGATTGCTCCAGTTGTCATCCACCGGAAACGCCGGGTCGTGGCCATGCTGCTGGAGATGCAGCACCCGGTAGTCCGGCGCCAGCGCGGCGAACAGCTTGCCGTAGGTGGCAGATGGAAAGCCGTTGGCGTGAGCGAAGAAGATCGGCTGCGACATGCGCGATTCCTGCAAGAGAACATGCAGCAATTCTCCAGCAGCCCTGCCGGGCCGGCAATGAGCGTAAGCGCCATGGATGACGGCGCAATGGCCAGGCCTATGACAGCAGATGTCCGACGATGCTCACGGCCACCAGTAGAAACACCAGACCACAAACGAAATCGACGGTCGGCGCCACCTGCAGCAGCCGCTGACGCATCGCCGGGCGACTCAGGGTCAGGCCCAGCAGGCTGAACCAGAACAGGCTGAGGCCGAACAGCAACGCGGCGCAGGCCATCTTGCCCGGCAGCGACATGTCCGCCGGTACCAGGCTGCTGAGCAGCGCCAGGAAGAACACCAGCGCCTTGGGGTTGCCCAGGTTGGTCAGCACTCCGCGCAACCAGGGGCCGAATGCCGAAGGCGCCAATTCGCCATCCAGGCGCCGACTGCTCGTGCCGCCGCGCCACCAGGCCTGTACCGCACCGATACCCAGCCAGCCCAGGTAGAGCGCACCGCCGACCTGTACCAACTCGAACAGCCAATGAGTGCGGCTGAGCAGCAATGCCACGCCGCTGAGCACCAGGGTGCCATGCAGAAGAATGCCGCAGGCCAGCCCCAAGGCACTGAGCAGACCGGCCCGGCGGCCCTGATGCAAGGCCGTACGCACCACCAGCGCCACATCGGGGCCTGGGCTGATGAGAGCCAGCGCGAACACGGCAGCCAGCGACAGCAAGACGGATGTCTCCTGCATGGGAATCTCCAGGTGATAGTTTGCGAAACGGTGGGGCTGTCAGCAGGCTGCTAGCCCTGGCGCAGGCGCGCCGGCGGCAGCCCATAGGTACGACGGAACAGCCGCGAGAAATGCGCCTGATCGTAGAAGCCCAGGCGCAGGGCGATCTCGCTCAGGGACTGCCCCGCCAGTACCAGCGGCAACGCGCGTTGCAGGCGCAACTGGGTGAGCCACTGGTGCGGCGGCAGACCGGTGTGCTGACGGAAACGCCGCAACGCCTGCCAGGGACTCATGGCGCAGAAGGCGGCGAGTTCCTCCAGTGAAGGAGGATCGTCCAGGCGACTCTCCAGCCAATCGCGCAGGCGCTGCCAGGTTTGCCGGTCGAATGCCCGCTCCGGCTCACTGATACGCAAGGTCGAGCCCATTTCCAGCAACTGCGCCAGGGCCTGCCACAGCGCGCTTTCCTGAGCCAGTGACGAACCCTCGAGCATGGCCGCATGGAAGTGCTGCAGGCGCTGCGCCAGCATGGGATGACGCAGGCTGGTGGTGGTCAGCCGCGGTGCGCCCTGGCGCCCATCGCTGAGGCTGCGGCTGGCTTCGTCGAGCCAATGCGGATCGAAGGCCATGACCCGAATGCGATAGCCCGAACCATCCAGGCAGGCACCGTCGTGGATGCCCTCCGGCGCCATCAGCAGCACATCCCCTGCCCCGGCCTGACGCCGCTCGCCGCCATAGACATAGCGGTGCTGCCCCTGCACCAGCAGGCCGACGTGATATTCGAGGTGGAAATGCCGGGGAAAGGCGAAGCGATGGTACTCGGCGTCGATCAGGCGGACGCCGGGCAAACTGCTCTGGATGTGAGTGATCTGTTCCATGGCGCCCACTCTAGCGCCATGGCTCGGCTAAAGCTTGGATGAAATTGCAGCCCTGCTCAGCGCCCTGGCGGCTGCTGACCCAGCGGCACGATGGCCACGGTCAGGCGTGAGATGCAACTGGGTTTGCCGTCATCGCCATGCAGGCGGATGTCCCAGACATGGGTGCTGCGCCCCAGATGCACGGCGCGCGCCACCGCGTGAACGCGCCCACTGCGCAAGCCACGCAGGTGATTGGCGTTCACCTCAAGACCCACGCAATAGAAACGCTCGGGATCGATGCACAGGTAGCTGGCCATCGAGCCCAGGGTTTCGGCGAGCACCACCGAGGCGCCGCCGTGCAGCAGGCCATAAGGCTGATGGGTACGAGCATCGACCGCCATGCTGGCGCTGATCGACTCGTCGTCGAAGGCCTCGAAACGGATGTCGAGTACCTCGCCGATGGTATTACTGCGGGTCGCGTTGAGTGCGTCGAGGTCAGGCGTACGCTGCCAAAGACTCATGGAAATATCCTTGCGCTGGAAAGACCGGGCCAGCATGCGCCAGCCCACCACAGGCTTCAATCGTGCCAGAGCACCACTTCGC
Organism: Pseudomonas sp. NCHU5216; assembly: GCF_052156495.1. Taxonomy (NCBI): domain Bacteria; kingdom Pseudomonadati; phylum Pseudomonadota; class Gammaproteobacteria; order Pseudomonadales; family Pseudomonadaceae; genus Pseudomonas; species Pseudomonas sp. NCHU5216. The sequence continues at coordinate 26,817 of NZ_JBQLIX010000003.1, forward strand.
CACGCTGCTGCCATTCGCCGAAGCACTCGCCGTAGGTGCCTTCGATCACCGCACGTTTGATCTTCAGCGTCGGCGTGAGAAAGCCGTTATCCACGCCCCAGACTTCCTTGACCAGTACCAGCCCCTGCAGACGTTCGTGCTGGTCGAGACGCCCATTGATCTCCTCGACCAGCGTACGCAGACTGCTTTCGAGGTCTGCGCGCGCCTCGTTGGCGGCCTCCTGGCGACCGATATCCGACAGCACGCAGAGCGCGATGGGCTGCGGCAGGCCATCGCCCACCACGCACACCTGTTCGATCCGCGGGTGCTCGCCCAGGCGGTTCTCGATGGGCGCAGGCGCCACGTACTTGCCCTTGCTGGTCTTGAAGATCTCCTTGATCCGCCCGGTCAGACGCAGGTTGCCCTCGGCGTCCTGCTCGCCCTTGTCGCCGGTACGCAGGAAACCATCGTCGGTGATGGCCTCAGCGGTCTTCAGCGGTTCCTTGTAATAACCCTGCATATTGGCACCACTGCGCACCTGCACCTCGCCGTCCTCGGCGATGCGTACCTCCACGCCCGGATTGTTCTGGCCAATCCAGCCCTGCTTGAAACGCCCGGGCCGGCATACATGGGAGTAACCACAGTTTTCGGTCATGCCGTAGACCTCCTGGATTTCCATACCCAGGCGCCGGTACCAGTTGAGCAGCGCCTCGGGCACCGGCGCAGCGCCGGACAGGGCGTAACGGATGGCATCGAGGCCGAGCCCGGCGAGCACCTTGCGCCCGACCAGACGGCCGATGATCGGCAACCTGAGCAGGCGCTCGAGCTTGTGCGCCGGCATCTTGCTGTACACGCCCATCTGGAATTTGGTCCAGATCCGTGGCACGCCGAACATCACGGTAGGACGCGCCCGTTTGAGGTCGTCGAGGAAAGTATCCAGGCTCTCGGCGAAGAACACCGTCTGCCCTCCGTACATTGAGGCCAGTTCGACGAACATGCGCTCGGCCACATGGCACAGCGGCAGGTAGGAAATCACCCGATCCTCCTCGCCCACGCCGAACAGGCCGATGGCATTGCTGGCGGCGAAGCCCAGATTGGCGAAGCTGTGCATCACCCCCTTGGGCATGCCGGTGGTGCCCGAGGTATAGATGAGGGTCGCCAGTTGGCCAGGCGCCGGCTTGGGGTCGTCCTGGATCGGCGCGCTGCGCTGCAGGTCGTCCCAGCGGTAGTCGAAGCTGCCCAAGGGGTGCAAGGGCAGGCTGATGGTCGGCAGGCCTTCGGGCAAGCCCGGCGCCATGCTCGGCCAGTCGTCGAGCTTGCCGATGAAGGCCAGAACCGCCTCCGAGTGCACCAGCACCTGGCGCAGCGAGTCGGCGGTGAGGTTGGGATACAGCGGCACCGAGACGTGCCCGGCCATCCAGATCGCCAGGTCGGCGATGATCCAGTGCGCGCAGTTTTTGGAAACGATGGCGATACGGCTGCCGGGAGCCAGTTCGCGGCTGCGCAGCCAGTTGGCCGCGCGCCGCGCCTGCTCCCCTACATCCGCCCAGCTCAACTCGAGCAGTTGGCCGCCGGGCAGCGGTTGAACCATGTAGCGTTTGTTCGGGTGCCTTGCTTCACGCTCATAGAACAGCTCGAGCGGCAAACGGATCGCATCGGCCACAGGGCGTCCTCCTTGTTGTTTTTGTAGAGGGGGTCAACCAAGCACTTGCTTGGTTGACTATTCCACGCAGACAACGGAGGCGCAAGTTAAGAAATGTTTCTGCTACAGGCGGCAGGCGGCAGGCGGCAGGCGAGCTTACGCCAAGCCCAACGCCCGCCCGCAGCTCTTGCTCTTGCTCTTGCTCTTGCTCTTGCTTGAAGCCTGCAGCTTGAAGCTTGTAGCTGCCTTACTGATGAATAAGCGCCAGCAATTCCATCGCTCCGGCAGCCGCCATATCGCCTTGCAGCTCCGCCAGGCTGGCCGTCCGCATGGGCAGCGGTTCCTGATAGTGGCCATGCACCAGTAAGCCACCCAGCGCACCAATCAGCGGCTGGTGGCTGACCAGCAACACCTCGGCGCCTTCTCGCTCATCCAGGTGTTGCAGAACATCCCGTGGGTCATTGCCCGGTGTCAGCCAGGGCACGGTATCTATCTGGCCGGCGAATGCCAGTTCGCTGCGCACCAGTTCCGCCGTCTGCTGCGCACGCACGTAAGGGCTGGCGATGATGGCGGTCAGCGGCCGCCCGGCCAGTTGCGCGGCAGCCTGCCGCACTTCCTTGCGACCATGGGCGGTGAGTTCGCGGGCGGCGTCGCTGGCCGCCTGCGGCTCGGCCTCACCATGACGCAGCAGCCATAGCCTCACAGCTTGGGCTCCTCGTCACGCACCGGGTGCGGCGCTGGCGGGATGCTGTGCGCCGCCTCGCCTTCCGGCGCGCGTGGCGTCGGCCAGTCGGCGAAAGGCCAGGGTTTTTCATCGGTATTGAAGGTGCCGAAGCGGCCGATCTGCGCCAGGTACTGGCTGAGGCTGTCGCCAAAACCCAGCAGGCTGGCATTCGGTGCCCCGTAGAACAGGCGATAACCCAGTTGCAGCAGCACCACGGCACCCAGCAGCAGCTCCGCCAGTTGCCAGACGATGACGAAAATCACCATCCAGAGGATGCGCAGCAGTATCGATTCGCGCGCCAGTTCCCGTTGTTCGTCGCTCATGGCCTGTTCTCCTTCAGAAACCTGCGGTGGGGATGAAATCGACATCGGTTTTCGGCTCGGCGGTCATCAGCAGCTCGATCACCTGGGCCAGGGTGCGCCCCTCGAACAGTACGGCATGCAAACCGGCGACCAGAGGCATGTAGACGTCCAGCTCCTCGGCACGGGCCTTGAGCACGCGCAGGGTGTTGACCCCCTCCGCCACCTCACCCAGGCGTTCCACCGCCTCCTTCAGGCTCAGCCCCTCGCCGAGGGCGAAGCCGACCTGATAGTTGCGGCTTTTCGGTGACGAACAGGTGACGATCAGGTCGCCTACACCAGCCAGACCAAGGAAGGTCATGGGGTTGGCGCCGAGCTTGACCGCGAAACGGGTCATCTCCGCCAGGGCGCGGGTGATCAGCATGCTCTTGGTGTTCTCGCCCATGTCCAGGGCAGCCGCCATGCCGGACATGATGGCGTAGACATTCTTCAGCGCACCGCCGAGTTCGACGCCAAAGCGGTCGGCACTGGCGTAAACGCGGAAGGTTCGACCGTGCAGGGCCTCCTGCACACGCAGGCAAAGCGCCTCGTCCTCGCTGGCGATGACCGTCGCGGTCAAGGCGTGATCGGCCACTTCCTTGGCCAGGTTCGGCCCGGACAGCACCCCAATGCGCGCCGCCGGGGCGATTTCCTCGAGAATCTGGCTCATCAGCTTGAAGCTCTTGGCCTCGATGCCCTTGGTGGTGCTGATCAGCATCTTGCCAGCCAGGAGCCCGGCCACCGGCTGCAGGGCCTCGCGCAGCGCACTGGAAGGCAGGGCCACCAGCACCAGTTCGGCCTGTTCCAGGGCCATCTGCATGTCGCTGGTCGGCTCGATGCCGGGATGCAGCTTGACCCCCTTGAGGTAGCGTGGATTCTCGCCGTTGCGGCGCATCTGTTCGGCCTGCTCGGGGTCGCGCATCCACTGCAGGACACGCTGACCGTTTTCCGCCAGCAGGTTGGCCAGCGCGGTACCGAAGCTGCCGCCACCGAGCACGGCAATGGGAAGGGATTCAGTCATAAATCATCCGATTGAAGCCATCTGGGCTGGCGTTGTGCAGGCATTATACGGAGCCGAGAGCCATCGGCCAGGGCAAAAGTTCCCGATCCAGACACCTCATGCAGAACGAGACAGCCAGGCTCAGAGCTTGAACGGGTTCTCAGACGTCTTCGGCAAATGCAGGGGCAACACTGGCAAAGCCCTGCAGGTCGGTTACCATGCACGTTTGACGTTCATCGCCAAGGACGGAATCGTGCCTGCCGGTACTGCCCTGCCCCCCGCCAAGAGTCTTCAGCCATGAGCCAGCGCCGTGGCTGGAACATTCATACCCGCACCCAATTGATCAGCGTCGGGCCGGCCTTGCTGCTGACGCTCTTGTTGACGGGGTTTCTCACTTTCACCCGCTTGCAGGACCTGCGTCAGGAACTCAACCACACCGGCCAGTTGATCGCCAATCAGCTCGCCCCAGCCACCGAGCAGGTGTTTCTCAGCGGCAATCTCGACGCCCTCGACCGCCTGCTGCGGGCCACGCTGGACACACCGGACGTGCGCTTCGCCGAGGTTCGCGATCGCGACGACAACATCCTGGTCTACGTCGAGCGGCCCAAGCCGCACGGCCAGGGTACGGCGCACGTGGAGGTGTTCCAGGCCGCCATTCGCCTGCAGCGCCCGGCCGCCAACGTGCTCGGCACGCCAACCCCCCACAATGGCTATCTGGGCCGCGTGGTGGTGGCCATGTCCAACGACACCTTCAACACCCGGCAGCAGGAGATCCTGCTCAAGGCCGCCGTGCTGTCACTGCTAGCCCTGCTCCTGACCTTCCTCCTTGCCCGCCGCCTGGCGCGGCGTCTGGCGCAGCCGATCAGCGCCATGGGCCAGGCGCTGGAGCGCATCCAGGGCGGTGACTACAGCCAGCCCCTGCCTGAAGTGGGCAACGACGAGCTGACCGACCTCGCCCGACACATCAATAACCTGGCCAGCACCCTGGATCGCAGCGGTCGCGAGCAGCGCCAGGCCATCGAAGCGCTGGTGCAGGCGCGCGAAGAGTCGGAGCAGGCCAACCGCGCCAAGTCCGATTTCCTGGCCATGATGAGCCATGAGCTGCGCACCCCGATGAATGGCGTGCTGGGCATGCTGCAACTGCTGGAGACCACCGAGCTCAACGACGAGCAGAGCGAATACGCCGCCCTGGCTGCCGAATCCACCGAACACCTGCTCAAGGTGATCAACGATATCCTCGACTTCTCACGCATCGAACGCGGCGCGCTGGAGCTGGAGAGCATTCCCTTCAACCTGCCGGAACTGCTCGAAGGGTCGGTACAGGTGTTCCAGCACAGTGCCCAGCAACGCGGCCTGGAGCTTTCCCTGGAAATCCAGCCGGGCCTGGAACACCTGGAAATCAGCGGCGACCCCACGCGCATCCGGCAGATCCTGGTCAATCTGGTCGGCAATGCGCTGAAGTTCACCGAAGAAGGCAGCATCGCCCTGCACGCCCAGTGGCAGATACTGGACGAGCAGGTGCTCTGGTTCACCTGCTCGGTACGCGACTCCGGCATCGGCATCGACAGCGAGCACCTCGGGCGCATGTTCGATGCCTTCGCCCAGGCGGACAACTCGATCTCCCGCCGCTATGGCGGTACGGGCCTGGGCCTACCCATCGCGCGCACGCTGGCCGAACGCATGGGCGGCACCCTGAACGTGGAAAGTCAGGTAGGTAGCGGTTCGGTGTTCACCCTGGAGATTCCCCTGCCCTTCCGTCCAGCACAGGAACATCCGGCTGACATCGAGGGTCAACCTCTGGGTACAGGTGATGGCCAGCAGGTTCTGCTGGTGGAAGACAACCCGGTCAACCAGACCGTGATCGAAGCCATGTTGCGTAGCCTGGGCTACCGGGTCAGCCTGGCTGCCGATGGTCAGCAGGCCGTGCAGCGCTTTGCAGAGAAGCCTTACGCGGCGATTCTCATGGATTGCCGCCTGCCGCTGATGGATGGTTACGAAGCCACCCGGCAGATTCGCCAGCAGGCTCAAGGGCATGCGGTGCCGATCATCGCCCTGACCGCCAACGCGTTGCAGGGCGACCGCGAAACCTGCCTGGCCGCCGGGATGAACGATTATCTGGCCAAACCCTTCAAAAGAGCCGACTTGCAGCGCATTCTGCAACGCTGGCTGCATCCTTGAGAGGGAACACACGACGTACGCCGTTACATGCCGTGATGGCAGCACTGTGACAAGCGCAAGCCAGCGGAGTACAACTGTACTCGTTGCACTGTGACTTTCACCACAACGCAATAGTCTATGACTAGGCTGCCGGCATACACCCAGTGTGGGCGCCGGCCAGGACGATCCGCCCAGCCTTAGATGCATGGGGACAATTGAGGAGCTCGCATGACAAAACCAAACGCCTACTCTCGGGAAGACCTGCTCGCCTGCGGCCGTGGCGAACTGTTCGGCCCGGGGAACGCGCAACTGCCCGCCCCGAACATGCTGATGATCGATCGCATCGTTCATATCAGTGAAACCGGCGGCAAGTATGGCAAGGGCGAAATCGTCGCGGAGCTCGACATCAACCCGGATCTGTGGTTCTTCGCCTGCCACTTCGAGGGCGACCCGGTGATGCCAGGCTGCCTGGGCCTCGACGCCATGTGGCAGCTGGTTGGTTTTTACCTCGGCTGGCAGGGCAACCCCGGCCGTGGCCGCGCCCTGGGCAGCGGCGAAGTCAAATTCTTCGGCCAGGTACTACCGACCGCCAAGAAAGTCACCTACAACATTCATATCAAGCGCACCATCAACCGCTCGCTGATTCTCGGCATCGCCGATGGCAACGTCAGCGTCGACGGCCGTGAAATCTACAGCGCTGAAGGCCTGCGTGTCGGCCTCTTCACCTCCACCGACAGTTTCTGAAGGACTTGCATATGCGTCGTGTCGTGATTACCGGTCTGGGCATCGTTTCCTGCCTGGGTACTGACAAAGAAACCGTTGCCAGCAGCCTGCGCGAAGGCAAATCGGGTATCCGCTTCAACCCGTCCTACGCGGAAATGGGCCTGCGCAGCCATGTTTCTGGCTCCGTCAACCTGAACCTGGAAGAGCTGATCGACCGCAAGATCATGCGTTTCATGGGCGACGCGGCCGCCTTCGCCTACCTGTCCATGGAGCAGGCGATCAAGGACGCCGGCCTGACCCCGGAGCAGGTTTCCAACCCGCGTACCGGCCTGATCGCAGGCTCCGGTGGCGCTTCCACCTTCAACCAGATGGAAGCCCTGGACACCCTGCGCGAGAAAGGCGTCAAGCGCATCGGCCCATACCGCGTCACCCGCACCATGGGCAGCACCGTTTCCGCCTGCCTGGCCACCCCCTTCCAGATCAAGGGCGTGAACTTCTCCATTTCTTCGGCCTGCGCCACCAGCGCGCATTGCATCGGCCAGGCCATGGAGCAGATCCAGCTGGGCAAGCAGGACGTGGTCTTCGCCGGTGGTGGCGAAGAGGAACACTGGAGCCAGAGCTGCCTGTTCGACGCCATGGGCGCCCTCTCCACCCAGTACAACGAGAGCCCGGAAAAGGCCTCGCGCGCCTACGACGCCAAGCGTGACGGTTTCGTCATCGCTGGCGGTGGCGGCATGGTGGTGGTCGAGGAACTGGAACACGCCCTGGCCCGTGGCGCCAAGATCTACGCCGAGATCGTCGGCTACGGCGCCACCAGCGACGGTTACGACATGGTCGCCCCGAGCGGTGAAGGCGCGGTACGCTGCATGCAGCAGGCCCTGGCCACCGTCGACACGCCGATCGACTACCTCAACACCCACGGCACCTCAACGCCGGTGGGCGACGTGGCGGAGATCCGCGGCGTGCGTGAAGTGTTCGCGGACAAGGCGCCGAAGATCAGCTCCACCAAGAGCCTCTCCGGCCACAGCCTGGGCGCCGCCGGCGTGCAGGAAGCCATTTACTGCATGCTGATGATGGAAAACAACTTCATCGCCGGCTCGGTCAACATCGACGAACTCGACCCGGAAGTGGCCGATATGCCGATCGTGCGCAAGACCGAAGAAAACGCCAAGATCGACACCGTGATGAGCAACAGCTTCGGTTTCGGCGGCACCAACGCCACCCTGGTGCTCAAGCGCTGGGCTGGCAAGTAACGGCTATAGCTGTGAAGAGAAACGGCGCCTGCGGGCGCCGTTTTCATTTAAGGGTTGTGGCCCCATACATGCCGCTTGCCCCTGCGCAGTCCCTGTGTTCGGCCTCCTGAAGGGGGCTTTTGCGCGCCCGAACGAACCGGTATCTCAGGATATGTCCGGCGTGTTCTGTGGGTTATGAAGTCGCGATGCGGCCATCGGGTTAAACCAAAACTTTCATTCGCGTAGTTTCATTCGCCTCGGGACGCCGGCTGCTCGGAAGCAGTACACGGTAGGGGGAGTATTGGACGTAGGTTGTGGTGCCGAACTCGGCATAGCCCGGCGGACTGTTCGCTGGCGCTCCTGAGTCCGCCCTACGGCTGCCCCCATCAAGCGCGTAAGAGTCCCATGGAGTAACCGCAGGTTCAGGCGCGTGCAGAGCCCGCCCAGGAGGGCGAACGGAATCGTCGTGGAAGAGGTTGAGCGGCATGGATGCCGCGAAAGCCGCGATGGGCCAGGGATGGCCCACCGCGGCGGGCCTCTGGAACGGCGATGGAGTGAGCGAACCCTGGCGCAGCCAGGGCCGGATGATCGGGCGGAGGGTTTTGGTTACTTTTACCCTTAAAAGTGACTCGCCCGGGAGGGCGAAACCAAAAACATCAGCAGAACGCCGATAAGCAGCTTGAACACCGAAAACGACCGAAACCAACACACAAAATCAGTCGGGTATCGGTATCAAGCCTGATTTTCCCGAGACTCAGCGAAGAACCTTTCATTTTCCGTATCTCACCTCAAACCTTGAAGCGCGCCACCAGGCCGTTCAGATCCACCGCCAGACGAGACAGTTCCTGACTCGCAGCAGTGGTCTGGTTGGCCCCAGCCGAAGTCTGCAGCGACAGATCGCGGATATTGACCAGGTTGCGATCCACCTCTCGCGCCACCTGCGCCTGCTCTTCCGAGGCACTGGCGATCACCAGGTTGCGCTCGTTGATCGAGGCAATGGCCTCGGTAATCTGCTCCAGCGCTCCACCGGCGGCCTGCGCCACCTCCAGTGTCGAGCGCGTGCGCCCATTGCTGCTTTGCATGGCGCTGACGGCACGCTGGGTACCACTCTGGATGCCACCGATCATCTGCTCGATTTCCTGAGTCGACTGCTGCGTGCGCTGCGCCAGCAGGCGTACCTCATCGGCCACCACGGCGAAACCACGGCCCTGTTCGCCGGCGCGCGCGGCCTCGATGGCGGCATTGAGCGCCAGCAGGTTGGTCTGCTCAGCGATGGAGTGGATCACGTCGAGCACCTTGCCGATCTCCTGCACCCGTTGCGCCAGTTGCTCCACCTCGCTGGCGGTGCTGGCCACGTCAGTTGCCAACTGACCGATGGACTCCACCGTCTGACGCACCTGTTCGCGCCCCTCGTGGGCAGTCTGGGTGGAAGCGCGCGAGGCTTCCGAGGTGCTCACGGCATTGCGCGCCACCTCCTCCACCGCAGCAGTCATTTCATTGACCGCCGTAGCCGCCTGTTCGATCTCGGTGTTCTGCTGGTGCAGGCCACGGGTGGCGTCTTCGGTGACGGCATGCAGCTCTTCGGATGCAGAAGCCAATTGATTGGACGAGTCGGCAATGCTCTGAATGGTGCTGCGCAGGCTGCCCTGCATCGCCTTCAGGGCGTTCAGCAGGCGCGCCGGCTCGTCCTTGCCTGCAGCATGAATGGTCTGCGTGAGATCGCCAGACGCAACGAATTCGGCGGCCTGTACCGCCTCACCAAGCGGCGCGACGATACTGCGGGTCAGCACCACGGCCAGCAAGATGGTGATGCCGAGTGCCAGGGCAATGGCGATGAAGACACCGTAGCGGGCCTCGCTATTGGCACGCGCTATGGACTCGGTTGCCGCCTTGACCCCCTCGTCGTTCAACTTTGCCAGCGCGCTCAAGGACGTGGCCAGCGCATCGGCATGGCGATTGAGCACATCTGTCTCGAAGCGGGCCATGGCCGCGTCGAAATCGCCCGTCTGCGCCAAACGCAGCACCTCGGCGCGCTCTGCCAGGTAGCTTTTCTCGGCCGTGCGGAACTGCTCGAATAGCTGCCGCTCCTGCGCGGAGGAAATCAGCGCCTCATAAGTGCCATAGACGCCTTGGACATAGGCCAGCAACTCGTCTGCACGCTTGAGAGTCGCCTCGGACTTGGCCACGTCACGGTCGACCAGCACGCGCAGGGTCAGCGCGCGTACCCGCAGCACCGTCTGCGACAGATCGTTGAGCGCCAGAATGCTGGGTACCCAGTTGTCTTCCACCTCCTGTGACTGTTGATTGATGTTCTGCAGCGTGACGAGCATCCATATGCCCATCAGCAAGACCAGCAACGCCACCAGACCGAACCCCAGACCTGCACGGGGAGCAATGGACATATTGCGCAGCGACATTCGATTCACCTGTTTCAGTTGTGCGCAAGCCCCTGGCGATTCTGTGAATGCCCGAGGCTCTCGGCGCGTTTGTGCCTGAGTTCTCGAACGGTCACATGCACAGCTTCTACAGCATGACGACTGACCCCTTCAGCAGCCTAGTTCAGATATCTGGAGTTTGGACGAAGGTACGGAAAAGTGACCGGCGCGCGGCTGAGCGACTAGCGATTCAGCGCCTTGGCCATCGCCTGATCGACATGGTGACGCCATTCGCGATCGCGCCAGTCCTGCTCGCTGCTCACATGCCAGTCGTCACCTTGCTGGCTCTGCTCGCACTGGCGAAAGCCATCGTCCCACCCTTGAGTGTACAGAGGCTCGGACTGATAGCGGCTGAGCGCCTTGGTGTAACCGCCCAGCGGGCCGGCGGCTGCCCGTCCACTTTGGCAGCCCGCCTCGAAACCATCGACGAAGGCTGGCGGGTAGTCGGCGGCCAGCATGCTCTCACGCAGGCTCTGGCAGGCCGCGAGCGTGACCAGCACCCCGCTCAGCAGCAGCCGCCGGTACAGGTTCATGTCAGGCACCGGCCATCCAATCGGACAACGCCGCCTTGAGTTGGCACAGCGCCCAGGGGCTGGTGCTGCAGGCACCGCTCTCCAGAGCGGTGCGTAACGCGCCGATGTCGGCACCGCGGATGTAGCGCTCGGCATCGCCCATGCGATCCTCACCGCCGAAGCCGCCGCCGGCCATCTCGGCCAGCGCCTGCTCTTTGCTCCAGTCCTGATAGATCATTCGATACATCGCGGCGATCAGGCCGGTACGGTTCTGCCCATGCTTGCAGTGGATCAGCACCGGGCCTTGCGCCTGCGCTTGGCGGATGCTGCGCATCACCTCGATGACGTCGCTGTCGTCGATACGGTCGGTGTGCAACGGCAGATGAACCTGGCGCACGCGCGGGTCACGCAGCCATTGCCCGTCACCCTGCTGATAGAAGTTGATCACCGTGGTCACGCCGAGGTGCTGCAGTTGCGGCCAGTCCTGAGCCTTGGGCAAGGCGCTGCGATACAGATCGGGCGCCATGCGGTAGAGGTTGATGTGCTTGTCCAGCGGCTGTGCCCAGCCGGCCGGACGCACCGGCATGGCCGGCACAGCGGGATTGCTGGCACCCCAGGCCATGCTCAACGGCAGCGCCAGCAAGGCACCCAGAAAGACTGCTGCTGCCAGTGTCATGCGTAACATCGCTATCCACCCTCTCATTGCCCTTGCCCTCCCCATGCCAATTGCCCCTGCTGCACCTGCGCCACGGGCGCGCGATACAACAGCAGGCGGTAAGTCACCAGGCAGATGACCCAATCGATCAATAGCGTCCACAGGTTGTGTGAAAGAAAATGCGCGCCCTGCAACATGCGCCCCAGCGAGAACAACGAGCCGAGACCGAGCGCGACCATCAGCGCGATACGGGCGGCACGCGGCCTACGGTCACGCAGGACGAAGAACAGCGCGATCAACGAGAAGCCGGCCGAAGCGTGACCGCCCGGCCAGCAACGCCCGGGCTTGTCCGTGGGCGCCCGCTTGGCCAGCAATGGGGTGAACTGCTCATGGCCACCGAACTCGCTCAGGCTCCAGGGGCAATGCATGCCAGTCAGCGCCTTCAAGGGTGTAACCACGGAAACGCAAAGCCCCAGCGCCAGCACCAGATAACCCAGCGACCGGCGCAAGGGGCGCAGCCGCGTCGGTAACAGGCTGAGCAGGAAGCCGGCGATGGCCAGCACACCGACTACAATCACCGCCTGCTTGGCGCGGTCATGCAGGATGTCTTCCAGCCAGAAGCTGTGCCGACCGATGAAGCCCTCGCCAGGCTGGTAGAACAGGCGCTCGATGGCGAAGTCCAGGGGGCTGGGATCAATCGCCAGCAGCAAGGCCATCAGCAGCAGCGGAATGCCCAGCGCCAGCGGGAAGTTGAAATGACGTGACCTCATGCTCGGCTCCTCAGCGCTGGCTCAGTTGTGAATTGGGCTGCTCGTCGGGATGCCAGGCGATCAGGCGCTTCTTGAAGGCATGGCTGGCGCCCTGGTAGTAGGCGATGTCGCGACGCATCAGCGGATCGTCGGCATCGACGCGCGTCTCACGGCTGAGGCCAAGGGCATCCACATGACGGCGCATGCCCTGGCGCGGGCTGAGAATGGCCAGGTCGTGGCCGTCGAACAGCCCCAGATGCTGGTAGTTGCCCAGCAGCGCGCGGCCTTGGGCGTGATCCTCACGCAACAGGTTGCGGCCGAAGAAGGTGGACACGTAATCCATGTTCAGCAGCCCCAGCAACGTCGGCGCCACGTCGATCTGGCTGGCCACATCGGCGTATTCGCCCGGGTTGATGTGTTTCGGCGAGTAGACGAACAGCGGGATGTGGTAGTTGGCCACCGGCAGGTCTTCGCGCCCGGCGCTGCCGGCGGTGTGGTCGGCGACGAAGATGAACAGGGTGTCGTCGAACCAGGGCTTGCGGCGCGCCTCGGCGAGGAACTGGCCGATGGCATAGTCGGTGTACTTCACCGCGCCCTCACGCCCCTCCCCCGACTTGATGTCGATGCGACCATCGGGATAGGTGTAGGGGCGGTGGTTGGAGGTGGTCATCAGTTGCAGGAAGAAGCGCTTGCCGCTGGCATGGTCGGCATCGGCCACCTTAACTGCCTGGCGGTAGAGATCCTCGTCGGCCATGCCCCAGGCGTTCTGGAAGCTCATGTCGGCATCGGCGACGCTGCTCTGATCGACGATGCGATAGCCATTGCCGCCGAAGAAGGCGTTCATGTTGTCGAAATAGCCACGGCCACCGTAGATGAATACGCTGTCATAGCCCTTGGCAGCCAGTTGCTGACCCAGACTGGCGTAGCCCGCTTCGCGACCGATGCGCTTGACGATGGAGCGACCGGGCGTCGGCGGCATGGACAGGGTGATTGCCTCCAGGCCACGATCGGTGCGGGTGCCAGTGGCATAGAAGTGGGTGAACACCAGGCTATGCTTGCGCAGCTCGTCGAGGTTCGGCGTCAGCCCACGGCTATCGCCGAAGCTGCCCAGGTACTTGGCACTGAGGCTCTCGATGGTCACCAGCACCACGTTGAGCGGCTTGGGCTGGCCCGGGTTGTCGATCACCCGGCGGATGTCTTCGGGGTCGCTACCGATGAAGCGCGCATTGGGTTCGCTCACTTCCTCGCGCAACAAACTGGCCACGGCCTGATCCGGCAAGGTGGCGTAGAACTGCCGGTAATCCAGTTCGTTGTTACGGAAGGCGGCGAAGAACTGGTACGGCCCATTGCTCGCCAGTTCGCGCTGATAGGTGTTGCCACCCAACCCGCGCGGGGCATCCTGGCCGACCAGGGCAATGCACAGCCCCACCAGCAAGGCCAGCAGCATCACGCTAGGCACCGCGCGCTTGAATGGCAGACGCGGCGCCTGCAGCGCATCGTGCAGAGCACGCCGCAGGAGAAAGGTCAGGCCAATCGCCAGGGCAGCCAGCAACGCCAGCAGCGGGTAGATCGGGTAGGACTCGAGGATGTTGTCCACCACCTCCTTGGAGTACACCAGGTAATCCACGGCGATGAAATTGAAGCGCACCCCGAATTCGTCCCAGAACAGCCACTCCGCCACGGCGGTGAAAAACATCACGAAGATGCTGACGGCGGCCACGCCCAGCAGCAGCCGCTGATGCCAGCGCCGCTGCCACAGCCAGGCCGGGCACAGCAGCAGGTACAGGGTCATGGGCGTGGCAGCGTAGAGCAGAAAGCTCAGGTCATAGACCAGGCCGACCCCGTACAGCCCCAGCAGATTGGCCGGCGTGACGCCGGCGTCGCCCAGGTGGCTGACCAGCAGCACGCTGCGGGTGAGGAAGAATACTGCCAGCCAGACCAGCAAAATGATCGACAGATAACGAAGTTGCGCGTAATGAAGCCGAGGCATCGTATGATCCTTCGAGGATGAACGTGCCTCAGTCTGCTCAGGGCTGCGTTAGCCGCTCGTCAAAGCCGTGTGAAAAAATCGTCAAACCCGGGACTCAACACCAATGCGCATTCTGGTCATCGAAGACAATCGGGACATCCTCGCCAACGTGCTCGACTACCTGCAGCTCAAAGGCTTTACCGTGGATTGCGCCCAGGACGGGCTGAGTGGTCTGCACCTGGCCAGCACCGGCCATTACGACCTGATCGTGCTGGATATCATGCTGCCCGGCATCGACGGCTATCAGGTATGCAAGCGCCTGCGCGAGGATGGCCGCAACGAGGTGCCGATCCTCATGCTCACGGCCCGCGATGCCCTCGATGACCGCCTGCAGGGCCTCAATGCCGGGGCCGACGATTACCTGATCAAACCCTTCGCCCTGTCCGAGCTGGTGGCGCGTATCGAAGCGATCCTGCGGCGCAGCCAGGGCAGCCGCAAACGCCAGTTGCAGATCGCCGACCTGGTCTACGACCTCGACACCCTGCATGTCAGCCGCGCCGGTCAGCCGCTCAAGCTCAACCCGCTGGGGCTCAAGCTGCTGGCCATCCTCATGCAGCGCAGCCCGGCCGTGGTGCGCCGCGAAGCATTGGAGGAGGCCCTGTGGGGCGACGACTGCCCGGACAGCGACAGCCTGCGCAGCCACGTCCACCAGTTGCGCCAGGTGCTCGACAAACCCTTCCCCACGCCCCTGCTGCATACCATCCACGGCGTCGGCTATCGCCTGGCGGAGACTGCCCATGCTGGCTAAGCAACCCTTCGCGCGGCGTATCCTCATCGCCTTCGTGCTGATGACCGTGGTGGTCAGTGGCCTGTTTTCCCTGAGCATCGTCGCGGTGGTGCATTTCATCGAGGAGCATCTGGTTTCTCAGGACATGAGCCGCGAGCTGAGCGAAACCCTGAGGGAGGACATCAGCCAGGGCCACACGCCCCGCCTGGACAGCAGCACCCGCTTCTTCTCCTCGGATCATCCCGAGTACGCCATTCCGCAGGCGTACAAGCACCTGCAAGACGGCTTCAACGAAGTCGTCAGCGGCGACCAGGCCTATTACGTCTACGTGCAGGAGATCAACGGCCAGACCTACATGCTGGTGCAGGAACAGGAGGAGTTCGAGGCCCGCGAGAATGCACTGTTCAACGTGGTGCTGGCCGGTTTTCTGCTCACCGTGCTGGCAGCCTGGGGCCTGGGTCTGCTCACCGCACGCAAGGTCATGGCACCGATCACCCGCCTGGCACAACAGGTGCGCCACCGCGACCAGCTACACCCACTGGCGCCCCCTCTGGCACCGGACTACCCGAACGACGAGATCGGCCAACTGGCGGCGGCGTTCGACAGCACCCTTGGTCAGGTGCGCCAGTCACTGGAGCGCGAGCGCCTGTTCACCAGCGATGTCAGCCACGAACTGCGCACCCCACTGATGGTCATTGCCTCCTCCTGTGAACTGCTCGCCGAGGCGCCGCTGGCCCCGCGCGAAAAGGAACAGGTGGCACGCATCGCCCGTGCCTGCGAGGAGATGCGCGAACTGGTGCAGACCTTCCTGCAACTGGCACGCGACAAGAGCAACGCGGCGGCGTTCGTCGGCGATCGCTCGCTGGCCAGTGTCGCCGAGGAACAGGCCATGCGTTGGGGAACACTGATGCAGGAGAAGGGGCTCGACTTTCAGGTGTGCGTCGAAGGCCAGGATCAGGGCCAGTACAACGCCACCTTTCTCGCCACGGTGATGGCCAACCTGCTGCGCAATGCCCTGCACTACACCGAACGCGGCAGCGTGCGCCTGATCCTCGAACCTGGCGCCTTCCGCATCGAAGACAGCGGTGCAGGGATTCCCGCCGAACAGCACGAGCAGATCTTCCAGCCCTTCGTCCGCGGCCCTCAGGCCCGTGGCGAAGGCCTCGGCCTGGGCCTGTCGCTGGTCAAGCGGATCTGCGCCAAGCAGGGCTGGAAGGTCAGCCTGCAGAGCGAGCCTGGGGGCGGAACCCGTTTCCGGGTGGAACTGGCAGCCGCGTCTTGACGAAATTTTCACAGCCCTTTGACGCGAGCTTGATGCCCTGACCACTAGGGTGGCGAATGTAATCCATTGCCGGACGTTCGCCATGCACAAGCCAAGCCCCATCGAACTGGAATTCTCCCGCAAGTACGACCTCGACCACGCCCAGCAGTACCTGCACAAGCATCAGGACGGCCTGGCCAGGCGCCTGTCGCATTGGCGCGACATCCAGGTGGCGCGCCGCGCCCTGAAGCTGGCCGAGCAGCCCAACCTGGTACTCGACCTGCCCTGCGGCGCCGGGCGCTTCTGGCCCATGCTCTGCGAGCAGCCCAACCGGGTGATCCTCGCTGCCGACAATTCCGCCGACATGCTCGCCACCGCCCGCGCCGCCCAAGCACGCGAAGTCGTGGCACGGGTCAACAGCTTTCGTACCTCGGCCTTCGCCATCGACCTGGGTGCCAACGCGGTGGACTGCATCTTCTGCATCCGCCTGCTACACCATATCGAGTCGAGTGAGCATCGCCTGGCCATCCTGCGTGAATTCCATCGGGTCAGCCGCGACAGCGTGATCGTCTCGCTGTGGGTCGACGGCAATTACAAGGCCTGGAAGCGCCGCCGCCTGGAAGCCCGTCGCGCCGCCGCTGGCCGCGCCACGCAGAACCAGAATCGCTTCGTGGTGCCACGCGCGGTGATCGAAGGGGAGTTCCGTCAGGCCGGTTTCGACATCGTCGGCCACTTGGACTTCCTGCCCGGCTATGCCATGTGGCGCACCTATGTGCTGCGCAAGGAGGCCTGAACATGGGCATCCTCAGCGAAAAAGCCTTGGTCGCCCTGCCCGCCAGCGAATTCGAGCGCTGGTGGCACAGCCCGGGTGAATGGGTCGAAGAAGCCAACCAACGTCGTGGCGGGGAAAGTGGCGTGCGCCTGCTGCAAGCCTGGGACAGCAGCCGCCCGCCCCTCTACTGCAAGCGCCAGACTGGCCACCTGCATCGTTCGCCACGCCATCCGTTCGGGCGGCCGACCATCCTGCGCGAGCTGCAGGCCTACCGCGCCTTCGCCCGGCTCGGCATCCGCACACCCAATATCGTCTACTGCGCGGCACGCAAGCAGGCCGGTCAATGGCAAGCCCTGTTGGTCACCGAAGCGCTGAGCGGCTTCGTCAGCCTCGAAGACTGGTATGCCCAGCCTCATGCGCAGGCGCTCGAGCATGCCGTGCTGCAACAGCTGGCCGTCACCCTGGCGCGCCTGCACCTCGGCGGTTGGCAGCACGGCTGCTGCTACCCCAAGCACCTGTTCGTCAAGGCACGCAGCGACGGCGACGTGGATGTGGCCCTGCTCGATCTGGAGAAGAGCCGACGACGCTGGTCACTACGTCAGGCTCAGCGCGATCTTGGGCAATTGCAGCGGCATCGCGGCGCCATCCCGGAAAGCGCCATCACCTACCTGCGCCAGGCTTACCAGCATGCCCTGCACAACCCCTGGGGAGTACTGCAGCCGTGAATCCCAGCCCGCAACTGGATGCCCTTGACCTCAAGGGGCGCCGAGGCCTGCGCCGTATTCTCGATGCCAGCGGCTATTCGCTGGCGGGTCTGCGCGCGGCATACACGGGTGAGGCGGCATTTCGCCAACTGGTCTGGCTGAACCTGCTGTTGCTGCCGCTGGCCTGTCTGGTGGATGTGAGCCGCGCCGAACGGGCGCTGCTGATCCTGGTGCCCATGCTGGCGCTGGTGGTGGAGCTGCTCAATTCCGCCATCGAGGCGGTGGTCGATCGCATCTCCCTGAGCCTGCACCCACTGTCCAAGCAGGCCAAGGACATGGGCAGCGCGGCGCAGATGGTCGCGCTGCTGATGATCGCCCTGACCTGGGCGATCATCCTGCTCTGATCAGCGCACCTCGAAGCGCTGTTCGGCCAGCTTGCGATCACCCTGATAGACGATGAAGTGCCACTCGCCGGGCACCACTTCATGGTGCTCAGTGAACTCGAAAGCCATCACGTCCTGCGGCGCGCCGGGCACCAGCTTCTGCACCACCTCGAACTTGTCGTGGCGCTGGCCGTCCGGGGTGACCACGCCAGGGGTGAGATACAGCAGCGTCAGCGGCGTATCGCCCTCGTGCTTGCCAGCCAGGCTGTAGCGCATGCCGAACTTGGTGCCGAGCTTGGCGGGAATCCGGTCGGTGACCTGAATATCCTGATTGCTACGCGTGAGCACGCGCTCACCGGGTTGGAAGTCCTGATAATCGGAGGTGAAGATGCCGTACTCCACCGGCCCTTCGACCCGTACGTCCGCCTGAACCAGGCCGGTGAAAGCAAACAGACCGGCAAGCAAAACCTTGGAAATATGCTGCATGACGCGCTCCTCGTTGAGATGAGCGCGAGCCTATGACGTATGAATGACAGGTTGATGACATATTGCTCTTGCTACCCTTGCTTGCAAGACTACATCGTACGGTTTGAAGGACAGTGCCAAGGGAATTGAAAATATCAGCAAAAACGCGGCAATCCGGAACAGACTCCCGAACAACCAGCAATCCAACACACAACCTTGCCAGTCCAGTGTCAACGAACAGCATGGCGCCGCTGACGGTGCCTTACTTCAACACCCCCAGCAACTTCCAAACACGCCGTGATTCGGCATCGCTGCTGAGCAGTTCCTCCAGCAACTCGCTCAAGGGTTGCTGCCCCCATTCCACCACCCGACGGATAACGTAGGGCACCGGGCTGTGCGGTTCGCTGCGGGCCAGGTAATCGGCGATCAGGCTCAATTGTCGGTAGGCCTCTTCGCGGCTGCCCGGCGCGGCGCCGGGCAAAGTCGCTGCGGCCTGCTCAGACGCACCAGCCGGGGCGGCATCGACCGGCGCGGGCGAGATGGGCGGTGTATCGCTGCTCATCGGGGCGAACTCCTGCACGAGATGACGAATGTCTTCGAGCACCTGACGCAAGGGCGCGAAGCTGGGCGCCTGCTCGCCGAGCCAGGCATCGCTCCAGGCCTCGAAACGTTGCAGCGCGACGAGGCCGTCATCGAGCACCTGCAACCTGGCGCGCAACGGCTCGCCCGGTAGCTGGCGTATGGCCTCCAGGTACTTGCGCTGTTCCAGCCTGGCGCTTTCCGCCGCGACCTTGTCCTGCTTGCTGTCGCTGGCCTGAACCTGACGCGCCTGCAGAGACTTCCATTGGTGCAGGGTAAGCTGCGCCACCTCCTCGTTGTCCCCAGCGAATACCGCCACCTGGGTCAGGAGCAGTTGGCTGTAACGGCGCACCATCCATTCCAGCGGGGGCACGCGCCAGGAGCGATCCCCCTCCTCCGGCTGCGGGTGCAGCTCATCTGGGTAGCGCTCGCACAACTCGACGAGAAGCTGCAGCGCGGGCGCGATGCCATGCAGGCCATGGCGATGCAGCCAGGCTTCACCCAGCCAGGCCGCGATCATCAGATCCTTGCTGCGCTCGCGCAGCAGCTCGCCGGCCAGATACTCCAGCGCCGCCCAGTCACCCCGTTTGAGCTCGGCCTGCCAAACGCCCGCGGGCAGGCTGGCATCGTCTTCGCGGCGCAGCTCTTTCAGGCGATCCCAGGCCGGGTCGTGGCGCAGGCTAGGCCCGCAGGGGGCGTCCCCGGGGATCGGCTCCAGCAATTGAGTGATATCGATGGTGTTCATTGCAACGGCTCGTTGTTGGCCATGACGGGCTCGCCAAAGGGCATGCCGGGCGCGCTCACCGGCAGCGGGGGAATGGCCAGCGGCAGCTTGCTGCCCTGGCTGAGCATGGACACACGCATGAACATCTGCGCCTGCGGCGTGGCATCCCAGGTGCCATGCACCGGCACCTGCAGGGTCAGGGGGAAGTCGGTGTAGTCGACGTTGGGCAGCAGTGGCGGCATGACATGGGTACGCAGCAGGCGCAGCAAGGCCCAGGGGCCGCGATACTCCCAGCCGGCCTCCAGCTCGTTGACGGCCATGCTCGGCTGCATGGGGTCGCTGACCGGGCGCTGCTGGCTGCCACGCGCCCAGCGCAGCACCAGTTGCAGCGGCTCGCCCAGGTTCCAGCGCAGGCGCTGCCCGGCCTCACCTGGGTGAGCGATCTGCTGGTTGCCACTGTGCAACGACCAGGTGATCACCTGATCGGCGCCCTGTTCGTGCTGTCGATCCGTGCGCCAACGCACGTCCAGTTCGATGCCCAGCGCGCCGGCCTGGTCGCGTATCAGCAAGGGGCCCAGCCAGACACGGGCCTGTTTCAGCCGCGTCAGGAAGTCTTCGGCGGCCAGGCGGTTACCCGGGCTGGCCAGGCTCAGGCCCTTCTCGGCCGTTTGCAGGTGGGTGTCGATCAGCTCCAGCAGATGCCGTACCCGTGCCGGATCGGCGTCGGCGCTGTCGAGGTTGTAGGAGAAGGGAAAGCGCCCGGCCAGGTACTGATTGAAATAATCGGCCAGTGCCCGCCAGGCTTCGGCGGCATCCTGCACCTGCAGCTGATGGCAACGGCGGTAGGCCTGATCGCTCAAGGAGCGGGTGTATTGCGCCAGGTCACCAGCGCCCTGGGGCAAGGTGGCAGTGGTCAATACCTGGGCACAGTTGGCCAGGTTCATCTCCACCAGGTCGCGGGTGACCAGTTGCTCGAACAGCGCCGGTGCGCTGGTGGGGTTCTGCGCCTTGTACTTGAGCACTTCATCATGCATCGAGCTGAGCCGGGCCACCTTGCTCTGCATGGTCAGAGGCAAATCAGGCTGGGCACGCAGCCAGTTCAATTCGGGCAAGACGGCCTCACTGCTGGTGCTGACCGTCGTGAACTGCCCGGCCAGGAAGGTCTTGAGATCCTGCACGTCACTGGAGCGATAGAGCAGCAGCCCGAGGTTGGGGTCGCCATTCCAGTCGGCAATATCGTAGCGCTGGGTGAACAACGCCAGCGCATCGATGACCTCCAGCGCCTTGTCGACATTGGCCATGGCCTGCAAGGTCAGTTGCGTTTGCAGCGTACCGGCCAGATCGCCACGGCCCAGCTCTTTGAAGCCCTGGATCACCTGGCTTGCCTGCTCGCCGAAAGCGCTGCTGTACGCCGTGTTCGTGGCAGAGGGGCGCGCCGAAGGATAGAGCGCCGACCACATGGCCAGCGCTGCCGTGTCGCCGGCCACCTTGAGCATGCCGGTGCGATAGTCGGGGGCGATCTGCGGCAGTTCCTGATCCACGTAGTCGCGATAGCTTTGCTGATAGGCCAGGGCCTGGGCCATGCGTTGTTCGCTGGGCAGGCTCGACGCACGCTGCCTGAGCAGCGCATCGGGGTCGCGCAGGGCGACGACGGCGAAATCGCGCTTGAGCAGGTCATCGATGCTGCGCGACAGCTTGCTGATCGGCTCCTGCAGCATCAGGCTGCCGCCCGCCTGGCGTTGCAGCAGGCTGCCCTGGCTGGCGCTGCCGGCTATCCATTGCGTCTGGAAATCCTGGCGTAGCTGCTTGGCCTCGTCGTCCAGGGCGCTGACCACGGCCGGGCCGAATACGCTGCTTTGCTGGACGCTGTTCATCAGGTCGCGATAGCCCGGGGTCAGATCCTCGTTGCTGCCGTGACTCCAGGCGGAGTTGGTGAGGATGATCAGATCCTCGAGGTGGCCGATGTAGGCATTGATTTCCTCGAGGCGCTGCAAGGACACATCGCGGCCGTACTCCATGTCGTTCAGGTAGCGTTTGAGGTAGCCGGCTGGCCGCACGAAGTTGTCGGCGAGAAAGTACTGGGTGAGCCAGAACGTCATCAGCGTCTGGAACTGGTTGGCCAGAGCCTTGCGCTGGGCCTCCAGGTCGGGCGGCGACAGGCGCGGCACGCCCAGGCCGCGCAGGGTTCTGTCATAGAAGGCGCGTTTGTTCAGGCTGGTGGGATCCAGGTTCAGCCCCAGCGCGTCGTTGCCCAGTTGCGCCATCGGCTCCACCACGCCCTGCTGGCCTGACAGCAGCTCCCTGAGCAGCTTGTTCTGCCGTTCCAGGTTGATCACCCCCTCGGCCAGGCTGCGCGCCTTGACGTAACTCGGCCATTGATCGGGTACGGCGCCCTGCACGTCGGTGCGACGTTCGCTGATACGGATCGCCTGGAGTCTGGCCAGGTCATCGAACTGCAGTTGGCGCAACGGCGCAACCACTGCCCGCTGTGCCATGTTCCTAAGCAGCAGATCGAGCTGATCGTCCAGTGCCGTGCCCCAGGAGGTAGGGTAGACCAGCGACGCATAATGCCAGCGTGGCGCCTGCTGCAGCAGGTTCCAGAACCCCTGGACGTTCTGCCGAGCATAGGCTGGGTTACGCTCCGGCGAGGTCTGGCTCATGCTCTGATGATTGCCATGGGTTTCCTGCAGCAGACGGCTCAGCACGCGCGCATCGGTCACGCCTTGCTGCCAGATCCAGAGCATCGCCACGGCCCAGCAAAGGCCGATGACGCCGGCAATGCCGGCCACCGTCTTCTGCCAGCGTCGGCGCAGATTGAGGATACGCGGCACGGCCTGGGCGAGGCCCTGCTCGGCCAGCAGGCGGCGCTGCCAGAGCTGCTGGGTGAATACCCCCTGTGCTGGCACGCGCTCATCGCTGCTCAAGGCATCGTCCTGTGTAGCGCTGGCCTGGGCAGCGGTGAGGTAGATACCGCGCAGCCGTGGTGCCTCGCCCTGGGCATTGCCCTGAAAAACCGGCTCCAGCAACAGGCGCAGATCGTCCTTGAGCGACGCCAGTTGATCCGGCAGGCGATACAGCTCCTCGGCCAACTCTCCCTTCAGGGCGGCCGCTTCCATGATGGCGGCCTGCACGGCCTGGATCAGTTGATCGCCGGCATCGTCGAGCCAGTAGCTCTGCCAACTGGCGTCGAGGCTGTACGGCGATGACCAGCCCAGCATCTGCTCACGGCTTTCCTCCGGCAGCACCGCCAGCAGCTCCTGAAAACCGGGCAGCGCCTCCAGGCCACTGACCAGCACATGCACCGGCAGGCTCAGGCCCAGGCGTTGCAGCAACTCGGCGAAGCGCCGGCGCATCACCAGCACGTCCACCGCACGCAGCTCCTCGTTCTGCAATTGTGCCAGCGGGATCACCCACACCAGGCCATCCAGTGGCCGTTGGCCACGCAGACGCTGCAGAATGCCCAGCAGCCGGCGCCACACGAAAGTCGGTGCCGTGCCGTTGTCCTGTGGCAGGAACAGGGCCTGCGGCACTACCAGCACGGCGCCGTCCGGGTCGGCCCACCAGCGGCCGAACCAGGACGCACGCCCGACCGGGGTCAACTGCCAATCGGCACAGAGCTGGCTGCCCTCGCGGGGGTCACCCAGCAGCATCAGCCAGGGCGTCTGGTAGCGCGACTCGATGCCCTGATCGTGCTCCATCTTGCGCACGGCGGCATAGAAGCTGCGGATGGCCGTGCCCGATTGCGTGCGCAACCACCAGAACGCCACGCCCAGCAGTGCCAGCAGGAGCAAGGCGCCGAGTACGTACAGCGCTATGGTCAAAGTGCTCATTGCGTGCTGCTCTCGGCCTGTTGCGCATTGAACAGGAACAACGCCGGCTCCAGTTCCGCGCGGATGTCGCGCCACATCAGATGCCCGGCAGCGGTCAGCAACAGTGCCATGCCGGCAATGGCCAGCGTCAGGCGCAGCCCATCCGGCAGGGCGCGGCGTAACGGCAGGCGCAGCGGCGGCGTGCGCGTCGGCCGCGCCAGGCTGGCGCTGACGCCGCTCATGCTCGGCTCGCGCTGCCAGGCGAAGGTGAACAGCGCCTGCAGCCAGCGTGCATGGGTGGCGCGCCCGCGTTCGCTGCGCAAGGCGCCATAGAATCCCAGCATCAGGCATTGCAGGTAGACGTTGGCCAGGTCGCGGGTGGCTGGGGCACGCAGCTTGAGCAGTCGATCGATGGCCCTGGGCACGCGCTCCCCTGCACTGCGTGATCCATACAGGCGCGCCTCCAGCGGGCGTGCCTGCCAGGCGATGCGGCCTTGCCAGTCGTCGAACAGCAAGCGTTCGTCGAGCAAGGCGACGAAGGCATAGACCATGGCCTTGACCTGATCCGGCGAAGAGGCGCCGACGCTGGCGAAGGCATCGCGCCACAGGTGGCGCACCGTGCGCGTCGCGAGTTCCGCCATACGCTCGACCAATTGGCCGTCGCCCAGGGTGCTTTCCGTCAAGGCCTCCCGGGCGTCGCACCAGGCCAGCCAGGCCTGGCGGAAGGCCAGGCTCAACGGCGCATCGCCGAATGCGGGGGAATACAGCTTGATAGGCCTGGCAGACATCTACGCATCCTTGGCTGGGGAGAGACTCAATCGGGGTTGGTGGTGAACAGCACCACCTGCCAGGGGCTGACCTGCACAGCCTGAGCGGAGCCCACCAGGCACAACGGCAATTCAGGGTCGAACCACTCACCGGCGGCCTGGATCACGAACAGGTGAGTGTCGTCACCCAGGCCATAGGCCACTTGCTCGCTGCGGCTCATCGGCTGATAAGCCAGGCCGTTCATGCGTTGCCGACTGAGGGTGGTGACATGGGGTTCGGAGGCGATCACGGCATGGCTCAACCAGTCCTGCGCATCCTGCTGGCCAGTGCCAGCGGGCATGCGCAGGCCGACCACCAGGCGCTGCCGACGCGCCTGAGCATCGGGCAAGCGAATGGCGAAACCTTGGGCGATGGCCTCGAACGGCAGGCAGCGATAGCCCACCCGTACCTTGTCCAGTGCCTGGTGCAGCCACTGGATGACCTCGTCGAAACCGCGCTTGAGTTCCAGATAATCCAAGGGGGCGAAGGGAGGAACGCCACTGGCCGCGTCGAGCGCGCACCAGGTACCGGCCATGCCGGCGAGCAAGCCATGCAGCGTCTGCGGGCTGGCCACGCGCGAATTCAGCGCGGCCTCCACCTCGGGCAGCCGCGCCCAGAGCGCGGACAGTTGCCGCCGCAGCTCCTCGATGTCATCGGCGTTACCGGCCTGTTCGGCCTGGCGCAAACGGCCGGCGAGAAACTGGCACTTTTCACGGCCACGGGCGCACAGCTCCGCGACCGCCTGCCCGAGCAAGGATTGCGGCAGCACCTGGGGCGCAGGTGGGGCGTATGGCTGGCGGACGAAACCGCCGGCCTCCTTGGCCACGCGCAACAGTGGCAGGCACACCGAATCGACCCGTTCGCTCTCGGTCACCAGGCGCAGGTGCGGCCGCCAGACCAGTATGGGTTCGGGGTATTCGCCACTGGCCAGATCCGGCACCGCATCGCCCACCACCGATTGCAGGCGCCCCTGTAGCGGCAACACCTGGCCGCTGCGGCCCAGTGGGTTGACTGCGAGGTAAACGGTCACCTGGGCATTGGCTGCCGCTGCAGCGGCAGGGCCGACATCCAGCTCCAGGGTGGTGCCACTGCCAGGCTGCAGGCTCACCGGCAGGCCATCGGGCAATATCGCTTCCAGGGCCTGGATGCGTACCAGGCCGGCACTGAGCGCGGCAGGGTCGATTTCCAGTTGGTTCACTCCCCAGAACCAGGGGTTGCCCGCCTGGGCGAAATGAGCCGCCAATACCTCGGCGCGCAGCGCCTGCAACTGGAAATGTTGCGGCAGCAACTGCATGCCCTCGTGCCAGCAGACTGCGTCCGGCAAAACCTTCATACCGCTCCCCTCGACATCCGCTGTTGGTCTGGCATTGCAGGTGTTCTAAACAGGCTGTTGAAAAACTACCTACGTTTTTCAACGGCCTGTTAACGGCTTCGTTCGCTCAGAAGACGCATTTCCCTGCTATCGAAACGCAGCCACACTCGGCCTGGCTCGTTCAGGCGCAAACGATGCGCGCCTGGAGTGTTATAGCCGGCGAATACCAAAAGTCCAGCCGCCTCCTGCCCAGAGAAAGGGAAGTCGCGCACCTCGCGAAATTGCCCCGGCACCAGCTCCTGGCTCCAGATTGAAAACTGCTGGCGGTAGTCTCGTCGGTACTGCTCGCGCTCGCTGAACCATTGCCGGGCGTTGACCCCGGAGAGCAGCTTGAACAGGTCGGCATCGGTAACCAGCACGAAGTCCACGGCGATGGGTGTGTCGTCGTTGGCGCCTTCGGCCACGTCCAGCACCAGACTGTCGAGCTTGATCTTCTCGCTACTGAAAAAAGAGCAGCCGATCAGCGTCAGGCTCATGACCGCAAAGAGAGAAATGCAGCGCAGGATCGAACGTCCCTGTGTCATGAAAGTCCACCGTTGATTTTGCATTTGCAAATTTATAGACCTGTTCTAGCGTCTATGAAAGTTCGTCGTGCAGATGAACCTGAAAGGATCGCCAGGGACAGGGTTGCCACCCGGTTAGACTGTCCAGCCGTGATCCAGCAAGGGAGTGCGAGCACGGAATCCGTCCGCTGCATGCGCTCCAGGTAACGTCCCGGAGCTCAACCGACATGGCCGAAAGTACGCAACACAAACTGGATCGCATCCGCCCGCCCCGCGTTCAGATCACCTACGACGTCGAGATCGGCAACGCCATCGAGAAGAAGGAACTGCCCCTCGTGGTCGGCATCCTCGCCGACCTTTCCGGCAAGCCGGAAACACCCCTGCCCAAGCTGCTGGAGCGCCGCTTCACGGAAATCGACCGTGACAACTTCAACGAGGTGCTGGCCTCCATCGAACCGCGCAGCACCTTGCAGGTGGAAAACACCATCAGCGGCGACGGCAGCAAGCTCAACGTCGAGCTGCGCTTCCGTCACTTCGACGACTTCGACCCGGTCAACATCGTCAAGCAGATCACCCCGCTGCGCCGCCTCTACGAAGCCCGCCAGCGCCTGCGCGACCTGCTCACCAAACTGGACGGCAACGACGATCTCGACCAGTTGCTGCAAGAGGTGGTGAGCAACACCGAAGGGCTGCAGGAGATCAAGTCGGCGCGCCCCGAAGACGAAGCGCCAGCCGCAGCCGCCGATGACGACGAAGCACCGGCCGAACCCCAGGCCTGACCCTTTTCTGACTTTCCGGAGATAGCGAAATGGCAACAGAAGCCGGTGCATCCAGCGAGAGCACGACCCAGACCCTGACCCTGCTCGACCGCATCATCGCCGAAGGCCGCATGGCCCATGACGAGAGCCAGCAGGACTACGCCCGCGACATGCTCGCGGAATTCGCCACCCAGGTGCTCGACGAAGGCATGGCCATCGACAAGGACACCGTGGCCATGATCAACGACCGCATCAGCCAGATCGACAAACTGATCAGCGACCAGCTCAACGAGGTGCTCCACCACCCCGACCTGCAGAAGCTGGAAGCCTCCTGGCGCGGCCTGCACATGCTGGTGGACCAGACCGAGACCAGCACCCGCCTGAAGCTGCGCCTGCTCAACGTCACCCAGAAGGAGCTGCAGACCGACCTGGAAAAAGCCGTCGAATTCGACCAGAGCGCGCTGTTCAAGAAGATCTACGAAGAGGAATACGGCACCTTCGGCGGCCATCCCTTCAGCCTGCTGGTGGGCGACTACAACTTCGGCCGTCACCCGCAGGACGTCGCCCTGCTGGAGAAACTCTCCAACGTCGCCGCCGCGGCCCACGCCCCCTTCATCGCTGCCGCCAGCCCCAAACTGTTTGACATGAACAGCTTTACCGAGCTGGCCGTGCCGCGCGACCTGAGCAAGATCTTCGAGAGCCTGGAGCTGATCAAGTGGCGCAGCTTCCGCGAGAGTGAAGACTCGCGCTACGTCTCCCTGGTGTTGCCGAACTTCCTCCTGCGCCTGCCCTACGGCCCGGACACCAAGCCGGTGGAAGGCATTGGCTACGTCGAAGACGTCAACGGCACCGACCACTCCAAGTACCTCTGGGGCAACGCCGCCTGGTTGATGGCCATTCGCATCACCACGGCCTTCGCCAAATACGGCTGGTGCGCGGCGATCCGTGGTGCCGAAGGCGGTGGCGCGGTGGAAGGCCTGCCGGCGCACACCTTCCGCACCCTGTCCGGCGACCTGTCGCTGAAGTGTCCGACCGAGGTGGCAATCACTGACCGCCGCGAGAAGGAGCTCAACGACCTCGGCTTCATCTCCCTGTGCCACAAGAAGAACACCGACATGGCCGTGTTCTTCGGCGGCCAGACCACCAACAAGGCCAAGCTCTACAACACCAACGAAGCCAACGCCAACGCGCGCATCTCGGCCATGCTGCCCTACGTGCTGGCGGCTTCGCGCTTCGCCCATTACCTCAAGGTGATCATGCGCGACAAGGTGGGCAGCTTCATGACCCGCGACAACGTGCAGACCTACCTCAACAACTGGATCTCGGACTACGTGCTGATCAACGACAACGCGCCGCAGGAGATCAAGGCCCAGTACCCGCTGCGCGAAGCCCGCGTGGACGTCTCGGAAGTCGCCGGCAAGCCGGGCGTCTACCGCGCCACGGTGTTCCTGCGCCCGCACTTCCAACTGGAAGAGCTGACCGCCTCGATCCGCCTGGTGGCCAGCCTGCCGCCACCCGTAGCCGCTTGACCCGACGCCTCCGCCGACACGCTCGGCGGGGGCCTCTCCCAATCATGCTTGACCCCGTTTCCAGACCCAGGAGTTATCCGCGATGGATGCCATCATTCTCGACCTCGGCGACGACATCAAAGGCGACAGCCTGCTCGAGGGCTACACCGACAAGATCGAACTGATGTCCTACAGCCACAACGTGGCGATGCAGGTCACCAACGACGTCAGCAACTCGGAGCGCACCTCCGGCAGACCGCACATCGGCGAGTTCACCGTCACCAAGTTCATCGACACCTCCACCCCCTCGCTCAACGAATACTGCTGCGCCGGCAAGCCCATCACCAAGGCCACCATCACCATTGGCCGCAACGCCTCCGAAAGCGACGGCAAGCTGCTGCCCTTCATCGTCTACACCCTCGACAACGTGGTGCTCTCCAACGTCAGCGTCAGCGGCGGTGCCGGTGGCAAGCCGGTGGAAACCCTGTCGCTGAACTTCACCAAGATCAAGTGGGAGCTCACCGCGCAGAAGGACGATGGCACCAAGGAAGGCACGGCGGCTTCCACCTGGGATCTGGCCGCCAACAAACTCGTCAAGTAAGGAAAACCAGACGTGCGTGCGCCCCTGTTCGAGCGCCTCTGCACCCAGGAGGACGAGGCGTCGCACTTCGACCGCGAGGCATTGGCCGAGTCCGTCCGCCAGGAGTTGCTACGTTTGCTCAACACCCGTCGCCCGCAACGCGCTGCCGGTCGAGCACTCACCCTGCTCGACTACGGCATCGCCGACTGGGCCGCCCTGCAGGCCTTGCGCGCCGATGATCGGCGCTTGCTGCTGCGCGAGGTGCGCGCCGCCGTGCAGCACTTCGAGCCGCGCCTGCAGCTCAGCGCGGTCGATGTCGAGGCCATGCCCGGGCAACCTCAGCGCCTGAACATCCGTCTGGCTGGCCATCTGCGCAGCGGCCAGGGTAGCTGGCCGGCAGTCTTTTTGCTGGCACCTGGCGAAGCCGGCATGGAGGTGCGCCATGAGCGACTCGATTGATGCCGAACTGCTCGACTACTACCAGCGCGAACTGACCTGGCTGCGCCACGCCGGCAGCGGTTTCGCGCGCCGCCATCCCAAGGTGGCCAGACGCCTGGAACTGGCACCGGGGGAATGCCCCGACCCACACGTCGAACGCCTGCTGGAAGGCTTCGCCCTGCTCACTGCACGGCTGCACCGGCGCCTCGACGACGACTACGCCGAGTTCAGCGATGCGCTGCTGGAGCAGCTCTACCCCCTGGCCCTGCGCCCCCTGCCGTCCTGCGCCATCGTGCAGTTCGAGCCGGACGCGACCCAGGGCAATCTCGCCGAAGGCTATAGCCTGCCCCGCGACACCCCCTTGTTCGTCACCACCCGCGATCAGGCCAGCGTGCACTGGCGCACCAGTGCCCAGGTGGAGCTATGGCCGCTGCGCATCCGCGAGGCCACCCTGCTCGATGGCGACGCGGCGGTGGCCTTCACCGGCCACCCGCTGGCCCGCTCTGCCCTGCGCCTGAGCCTGGAATGCCTGGGTGAATTCGACTGGGCGCAACTGCCGGTGCGCAGCCTGCGCGTGCACCTGGCCGCGTCGCCGATGACCAACGCCATCCTCTACGACCTGCTCGCCGCTCACTGCCTGGGGCTCTGGAGCGGTGCTCCCGGCCGGCCGCTGCAGCCAGTGAGCGCAATGCCCGCGCCGGTGGGTTTCGCTGACGGCCAGGCACTGCTGCCCGATGAGGATGGTCAGCATCCCGGCCTGCGCCTGCTGGCCGAGTACTTCGCATTCCCCGACAAGTTCGCCTTCTTCGACCTGCCATTGCTGCCACCGGCGCAAGGCGGTCGCATTTGCCAACTGGTGATCGCCTTTGACCGTGCCCCCGTGGGCCGACCGCACCTGCAGGCCAGCGAACTGCGCCTGGGCTGCACCCCGGCGATCAACCTGTTCCCGCGCACCTCCGAACCCCTGCGCCCGGACGGCAGCCGCAGCGAATACCGTCTGGTAGCCGATGCCCATCGCGAAAGCAGCGTGGAGATCTACAGCATCCGCAGCCTGCGCGCCGCCACGCCGCAGGGCGTGCGCCGAGTACCGGCCTATTACGGGCATGACCATGGCGACGCAGGCCTGTACTGGCATGCCCGCCGTGTGCAGGGCCTGAACCCCACGCGCCCCGGCAGCGACCTGTTGCTGAGCCTGGTGGACACCGCGTTCGACCCACTGCAGGACGCCCCCGAATACAGCCTGACCGCCGAGCTGCTGTGCACCAGCCGGCATCTGGCCGAGCAACTGCCCGCTGGCACCCGCCTGGGCTTCGAGCGCCCAGGCCCAGTAGCCCTGGTCAGCCTGCTGAGCACACCCAGTGTGCAGAGCCTGCCCCGGCTTTCCGGCCCCTCGCGCTGGCGCCTGGTCTCGCAACTGAGCCTCAACCACCTCTCGCTGGTGGAAGGCCCCGACGCCCTCGAAGCGCTGCGCGAAATGCTCCACCTGCACAACCTGCGTGACGAAGCCGGGCCAAGGCGCCAGGTGGAAGGCCTGCAGGAACTGACCTGCGAGCGCGTGGTGGCGCGGGTCGGTGAAGACGCCTGGCGCGGCTGGCGCAATGGCCTGGAAGTACGCATCCGCCTGGATGCGGAGCATTTCGCCGGCAGCAGCGCCGTGCTGTTTTCCGCCGTGCTGGCGCAATTCTTCTCCCTTTACGCCACGCCCAACCGCTTCGTGCGCACGGTACTGGTGGATCACGACAAGGAGGTACGGACATGGCAGCCCCAGGCCGGCAAGCCGCTGAACCTCTGAGCCAGCGTCTGCGCCAGAATCCTCAGGCCTTCGAGTTCCTCCAGGCCCTGTTGTTGCTGGAACGCGAGCGCCCCGAAGCCACGCCACTCGGCCAGGGCAGCAGCCCGGAGGCAGAGGCCGTGCGCCTGCGCGGCCCACTGACGCCAACGTTCGCCGCCAGCCAGGTAACGCGCCTGGAAGAACGCCCCGGCGAGTCACCCACCCTGAGCACCGCCGTGTTCGGCCTGGGCGGCCCCGATGGCCCGTTGCCTTACGCCTATCAGGAATGGCTGCAACAGCGCGCCCGCCTCAAGGATCATGCCCCGGCAGACTTCCTCGACCTGTTCCACAACCGCCTGCTCGCCCAGCTCTACCGGGTGCTCGGGCGGCATCGCCTGGCCCTGGGCTTTCAGCGCCCGGAACAGGCGCCTGCACGCCACCTGCTACTGGCGCTGAGCGGCCTTCTGCCACGCGGCCTGCAAGGGCGCATGGCCCTGCCGGACACCAGCATCACCACCCGCACTGCCCTGCTGCATGGCCCACGCCGTTCCCTGGCCGGCTTCGCCGTGCTGGTAAGGCATCAGTTCGGGGTGACTGTGGACTATGAGGCCTACCAGGGTGCCTGGCGCGAGATTCCACCGGCCAGCCGCAGCCGCCTGCAGCGCGGCGGGCGCAATCTCGGCCTGGGCCGCAACGCCGTCGCCGGCACCCGCGTCTGGGACGAGCACGCCGGTATCCGCCTGACCCTCGGCCCGCTAGCGGCGGAGCAGGCGCCGGCCTACCTGCCTGGCGGCGAACAGCATGAGCGCCTGGCGGATCTGGCCAGCCTCTATCTCGGCCCGGATACCGACTGCCATCTGCGCCTGCTGGTACGCCCCGGCAACCCCTTGCGCCTGGATCGCCAACAACCGCCGCGCCTGCGCTGGAGTGGCGGCCTGCAACGCGCGGGGGCGACCACCCTGCAACGCATCGACACCCGCCTGCGCCACAAGGAGATGCGCTGATGGAACTCGCCGGGCTGATCGGTCGCCTCAACGCAGACAGCCGCCGCGCCCTGGAACGCGCCGCGCAGCGCTGCCTGCAACGCAGCCATCACTACGTGGAGATCGAGCACCTGCTGCTGGAACTGCTCGACATCGAAGGCGGCGATTTCGCCTACCTGCTGCCGCGCTTCGGTCTGGAACGGGACAGCGTGGCCACCGAGATCAACCGCGCCCTGGAGCTGTTCAAGGCCGGCAGCACCCGTACCCCCGCCCTCTCCGCGCAGACCATCGGCCTGCTGGAAGACGCCGTGGTGCAAGCCAGCGTGCAGGGCCAGGCGAGCATTCGCTCCGGCCTGCTGCTGCTCGCCCTGCTCGACCGCGACGAGCGCCGCAGCCTGCTACTCAACAGCGCCTCCTCGTTGCTGCGCATCCCCCGCGAAGCCCTGCGCGCCAATCTGCTGGAATGGACACAAGCCTCCCGCGAGTACAGCGGTGGCCCTGGCCCGGCCGGCAAGGCCCGCCCCGCCCAGGAAGCCTCGCAGGACAGCGTGCTCGACCAGTACACCCAGGATCTCACCGCCGACGCCCGCGCCGGGCGCATCGACCCTATAGTCGGGCGTGACGGCGAGATCCGCCAGAGCATCGACATCCTCCTGCGTCGTCGGCAGAACAACCCGATCCTGGTGGGCGCGCCCGGTGTCGGCAAAACGGCCGTGGTCGAAGGCCTGGCCCTGCGCATCGCCGCCGGGGATGTGCCGCCGCCCTTGCAGAACGTCATCCTCCGTGTGCTCGATCTCGGCCTGCTGCAGGCCGGTGCCGGGGTCAAGGGCGAATTCGAGCAGCGCCTCAAAGGCGTGATCGATGCGGTACGAAGCAGCGAACAGCCGATCATCCTGTTCATCGACGAGGCCCACACCCTGATCGGCGCCGGTGGCAGCGAGGGCGGCAGCGACGCCGCCAACCTGCTCAAACCGGCCCTGGCCCGTGGCGAACTGCGTACCCTCGCCGCCACCACCTGGCTGGAATACAAGAAGTACTTCGAGAAGGATCCGGCCCTGGCCCGTCGCTTCCAACTGGTGCAGGTGGAAGAGCCCGATGAGGCCACCGCCGTGGAAATGCTGCGCGGCGTCGCCGCCAAGCTGGAGCAGCACCATGGCGTGCAGGTGCTTGATAGCGCCATTCAGGATGCGGTCAAACTCTCCCACCGCTACATCTCCGGCCGCCAGTTGCCGGACAAGGCCATCAGCGTGCTCGACACCGCCTGCGCCCGTGTCTCCCTCGGCCAGCACGACGTACCGCCACCGCTGGAAAGCCTGCGCCACCGCGAAGTAGCGGTGAGCGAAGAACTGCAACGCCTGCGCCGAGAACAGACCACCGGCCTCGACCACCGCGAACGCATCACCGCCCTGGAACAGGAATCCACCAGCAACCGCAGCGCCATTCGTGAACTGGAAACCCGCTGGGGCGAAGAACGCGAAGCCGTGCGCGAACTGCTGGAGGCCCGCCGCGAGCTGTTGGCCCTGAGCGAAAGCGCCGATACCCAGCAGCCCGACGAGGCCGTGGACGAACGCATCGACCATTTGGCCGCCGAACTGGCGCGCCTGGAGGCCGGCCTCGACGCCATCCGCCAGGACGACCCACTGGTGCCCGAACAGGTGGACTCACGCACCGTGGCCGCCGTGATTGCCGGCTGGACCGGCATCCCCATCGGCAAGATGCTTGCCGACGAAGCCTACGCCGTGCGCACCCTCGGCCAGCGCCTGGGGCAGCGGGTCATGGGCCAGGACAAATCCCTGGCCACCATCGCCCAACGCATCCAGGCCTACCGCGCCGGCCTGACCGACCCGGCCAAGCCGGTGGGCGTGTTCCTGCTGGTTGGCCCCACCGGCGTCGGCAAGACCGAGACCGCCTACGCCCTGGCCGACGCCCTCTACGGAGGCGAGCGCAACCTCATCAGCATCAACCTCTCCGAATACCAGGAAGCCCACACCGTCAGCCAGCTCAAGGGCGCCCCGCCCGGCTACGTCGGCTACGGCACTGGTGGCGTGCTCACCGAAGCCGTGCGCCGCCGCCCCTACTCCGTGGTGCTGCTGGACGAAATCGAAAAGGCCCACCCCGACGTGCTGGAAGCCTTCTACAACGTCTTCGACAAAGGCGTGATGGAAGACGGCACCGGCCTGGTGGTGGACTTCAAAAACACCGTGATGCTCGCCACCAGCAACGTCGGCGCCGAACTGGTGCTGGACACCCCCGTCGATCAGCTTGGCAGCGACGCCTTCAACGAACGCCTGCGCAAGGTGCTGCTACAAGCCTTCCGCCCCGCTTTCCTGGCCCGCATGACTGTCGTGCCCTACCGCCCGCTGCTTGAGGCCACGCTGGAAGGCATCGTCCTGGCCAAGCTGGAAAAACTGCGCGAACGCTACAAGGCCGCCACCGGCAAACAGTTCGACTTCGACCCCGCCATCGTCAGGGCCGTGCTTGCCAAGTGCAGCTCGGCGGGTGCGCGGGATATCGAGAATGTGCTGATGGCGCAGGTGACGGGAAAGTTGGCGGAGTGGGTGTTGGAGTGAGCGTTCTATTTTACGCTGCCGACTTATAACTTAAACGTCATTCAGAGATGTGAAAGCAAAGGGAAACCACTATGCCACTCCCAACCCAGCAAATATTTGACATTATAAAAAAGCAGATACAAGAAATGCAGGAGACACATGATAGCCTTCATAAACAAAATAGCCTCGGCCAATTGGCAGCCTCCGATAAAACAATGTACGACATGCTTGACCAGTGGGCCAGAAAAATAGGCGGAGTCTGCGCCGGGCACTCTTCTGAGTTCCAGCTCTACTATAAAAACAGATACCTTAAATATAGAGAAATAGTTCCTGGAAGCGGCATAGCCGATGTCGCCATCGGAACGACAGAAGGTTACGCCAAGGCAATTCAAAGCAAGTCAACCTTTCAAACCAGTCATGGGGTAATTGACGATCTAATAAGATCCGCCCTGAAGCAGTTGATGGGCGCTGGGAATGAGCATCCAAGAGACAACGATCGCTGCTATATCCATATAAAAATATGGGACACCGGCAATACCTGGCCTTTCACTAGCATCCCAAACAACTTGACTCTTCAAAAACTCGCAACCGAAGTCACATCCCGAGTGGCGCAAGTAATAAATAACGAAACTGACTTAGGCCTTCAGCAAACAACTTTGACGAGAAACATGCAACCCAAACCTAATTTGGCCAGCACATTCATAGCAAAATTCCCTGATCCACCTCCAACCGCGCTGCTCAGTAGACCACAAGGTCGACCACGAGCCACCCCAGAACTGTTAGACGGACAAACAAAGATACCGACCTTGGTGGTGAAAATAATTTGGCCCTATAGCTACATATGCGCAGATGGATGTTTGCAGGGAGTCACGCTTGTGGGCACTCGATCCAACGGTAAATTCATCTTCCAAGAAACAACTCGAAAAACTCAACTACTCCCTCCAATTAGTACAATTACTTACCAATGAACTTGAAAGCAAAAAACCGCCACGCCAAAAAAATCTAACCCCCGCTCCCACTCCAAGACCCGGCAATATAATGACAACGCAAGCAATGTATAACTTGGCAAAATAGATACTGATTCGAACGCCACCTAAAACTCTAAAAAACTGCAGAACCTATTCCATCAAGAAAGCAAAAGCAACAGACACGCCAGAGGATTGCGCAAAATGCTCAATGCGCTAGCCACAATCAGACAAAATAAAGATGCGTCATTCTATTTTGCCAGGACACACAAGCTCCATCACATCAATGAGAGCGGGCAAAAAACAGAAATCCCCGCTTTAAACATCAAGGGTGAAACCTCACCCATTATTCATCAAAGCCCTGACCTTAAGGTTGGCGGAATACAGTATTTCGGCGCATACGAAAAACAAAGCGGAAATTTTGTCTACATACCTGACTGGAACGAAGTTGAACGCCAGGCAAAAATTATAGACAACCTAACAACAGCACTTGCACGCAGTAACTATAGAGACATAATAGACAATCCTGCATGGCAAAACATATACAAACCCACAATCACATCAAGGCAAAAATGGAACTGGCAGACAAACTCAATAGAAACCTTGAATTCCAATGATCTTTATGCCTGCCGCCATTGCGGAATCATACTGGAAAGAGATCAAATAGAAATTGATCACCAGCGATCTAAAACCATAGGTAAAGAACAGCTCCCAGAGACAAGTCTTTGGGGTGCCACTTTAAAACTTTTCCGCTACGCAGGCCTAACTATAGATGGCGCAACCGGATACAAGGCACAAAAGCTCGGCCTACTTGGATTATCAAGCTCCCTATCAAATAAGTACCAACTAAATGAAAGCGGAATATTTATATTCTCACTCCTACTAAGCTCAAAATCAGATATTGAAATACAAAACGCAGCTGAAACATCCATTCCAAACCTGCGCCCTTTATGCGGCGGATGCAACAAGCGCGACGGCGAACCTCATACTGGCCTGCCATGGAATAAAAAATAGCCAAACAGAGTCTCAATAGAAAAATTCAATGTATTATTAACTTTTAATTTATTAATCATTCATCAACTAGCTGAATGGATTTTTCAATGCCCCGCCCCACCAATACCAGCCTCTCCCTCAGCGCTTCCGCCCTGACGGATCTTTACCCCCAGACGCTGTCAGGGGACGAGGCATTGAACGCGCTGGGCAGCCTGAGCCTCCAGGGCGACAGCGCCACCGCGCTGACCTTGAGCAGTGCCGTGGCCACGCATATCACCGCCACCCTGCACAACGACGCCAACCAGCGCCCCCTCGACGCCCTGGTCGCGGAGATTCGCCAGCTCCCCGCCGATGCCACTGCCGACCGCTATCAGGTGGTGCTGCGCCCCTGGCTCTGGTGGCTGACGTTGGCCAGCAACAATCGGGTGTTCCAGAACCTCTCCACCAGCGACATCGTCACCACCATCTTCAAGGCCCATGGCTTTACCGACTTCAAACTGTCGCTCAGTGGTAGCTACGAGCCGCGTGAGTATTGCGTGCAGTACGGGGAGACGGACTTCGCCTTCGTTTCGCGGTTGCTGGAGGAGGAAGGCATCTTCTGGTTCTTCACCCACGAGGACGGCAAGCACACGCTGGTGCTGGGCGACAGCAGTGATGCCTTCGTGCAGATTCCCAATGGGCCGAAGGTGCCCTACCTGGGCCAGGGCATCGGCGTGCGCGAGCTGCATGGCATCCGCTCGGCGCAGTACAGCGTACAGGCGGTGAGCGGGGTGTACAGCGCCACGGACTATGCCTTCACCACTCCCACCACGTCGCTCTACAGCAATGCCGAAGCCATGGCCGGGCCGCTGTCGATGTACGAGCATCCGGGCGGCTATATCGCCAAGGCGCGCGGCGATGCCTTGACCAAGCAGCGCGTGGACGGGCTGCGCAGCCAGGAGAAGCGCCTGATTGGCGAGAGCGACTGCCGCTGGCTGGTGCCCGGCCACTGGTTCACCCTCACCGGGCATGACGACGCCAGCCTCAATATCGACTGGGTGGTGACCGCAGTCACCCACGACGCCAGCCACGAGCACTACCGCAACCGCTTCGAGGCCATTCCCAAGGCCACCGCCTACCGCCCGCCCCGCCTCACGCCCAAGCCGCGCATGCACACCCAGACCGCGCAGGTGGTGGGCAAGGCTGGCGAGGAAATCTGGACCGACCAGTACGGCCGTATCAAGATCCAGTTCCCCTGGGATCGCGACGGCAAGAACGACGAAACCTCGTCCTGCTGGGTGCGCGTGGTGCTGCCCTGGAGCGGCAAGGGCTTCGGCATGCAGTTCATCCCGCGTATCGGCCAGGAAGTGATCGTCACCTTCATCGATGGCGACCCGGATCGCCCGCTGGTCACCGGCTGCGTCTACAACGGCGACAATACCCTGCCCTACGCCCTGCCGGACAACCAGACCCAGTCCGGCATCAAGACCAATTCCTCCAAGGGTGGCGGAGGCTTCAACGAGCTACGCTTCGAGGACAAGAAGGACGCCGAGGAAGTCTTCCTCCAGGCGCAGAAGGACATGAAGGTCAACGTGCTCAACGACAGCACCGCCACCATCGGCCACGACGAAACCCTCACGGTACAGAACGCCCGCACCCGCACGGTGAAGGAAGGCGACGAGACCATCACCCTGGAGAAGGGCAAGCGCACGGTGACCATCCAGACCGGCAGCGACAGCCTCGACGTGAAGGACAGCCGCACCGTCAGCGTCGGCGCCGACCAGACCCACAGCACCGGCGGCAACTACAGCCACAAGGTGAGCGGCAACTACGAACTGACCGTGGACGGCAACCTCACCATCAAGGTGACCGGTACCCTCACCCTGCAGAGCAGCGGAGACCTCACCGCCAAGAGCGACAAGAACCTCACCACCCAGGCCGGCATGGCCCTTACCGACAAGGCCGGCACTTCGCTCACCAACCAGGCGGGCACCTCCCTGGACAACAAGGCCGGCACCACCCTGACCAACGACGCCGGCGTCAGCCTCACCAACAAGGCCGCCGCCGAACAGACCGTGGATGGCGGCGGCATGCTGACCATCAAGGGCGGACTGGTAAAGGTCAACTGAGGCGCCCATGGCCAACGGCAATCTCGACCTCACCCGCGGCGACAGCCGCCTGCAGGGCAAATTGCAGGACGGCGCCCTCGACGGCCCGATACGCATCCAGGAAGCTGGCCGCCCGCAGGCCCAGCTCGGCTACGCCAATGGCGTGCTGCACGGCCCCAGCATCCTCTACCACCCCAACGGCCAGGTATCGGCACACCTGCCCTACGCCGACGGGCGCCTGCATGGCGTGGCCCAGTACTTCGCCGCCGAAGGCTGGCTGCAGCGCAAGGTCGCCTACCGCCAGGGCTTGATGCACGGTGAAGCCAGCAGCTACTACCCGGACGGCAGCCTGGCCGAGCAGGAACTGTATCGCGATGGTATGCGTGACGGTCTTTATCAGCGCTTCCATGACAACGGTCAGGTCGCGCATCGCAGCCGTTACCTCAACGGCAAACCGCTGGACGAAGGCCAGGGCTTCGCCGAGGACGGCCGCCCCCTGGACGCCGAGGGCAAACCCATCTCTCGGCTGCGCTGGTGGTGGCGGCGATGGAACGAATCGGCCGAAGCCTAGCGGAGCGCTGCAAACGAGCCTGAGCAGGGGCATGACCTCGGCAGTCATCGGTCTGGCACCGATCTGCACGGTGACGCCTGCCCGCTGCGCCGCTCATGGCGGCTCGGCACCGAGCCTGTCCCACATGGCGCGGGTCAGGCGCTGGCGGTTGGCGTAGCCGGCCCAGGGATCGTCGTCCAGCTTTGCCAGGCGTTGCGGCAGAGTGGCGAGCGTCCACTGCTGGGCGCTGCGCAGGCCATCCAGCTCGTCCCGGGCGATTGGCACCGACACCGGCAGGCCGGGCCGCGCGCGCACCGAATAGGCCGCTACCGTACTGGCACCACGGTCGTTGCGCAGGTAGTCGACGAAGATCTTGCCCACCCGGTTCTTCGGCCCCGAGGTCGCGGTGAAACGCTCCGGCAACTGCCGGGCCATGAACTGCGCCAAGGCCTTGGCGAAGCCCTTGACCCTGTCCCAGCCGGCGTGCCGGGCAAGCGGCACGATGATGTGCATGCCCTTGCCGCCACTGGTCTTGAGAAAGGCCTGCAGGCCCAGCTCATCGAGCACGGCCAGGGTCAGCCGGGTCGCCTCCAGCATGCTGCGCCACGGCAGCGCCGGGTCCGGGTCGAGATCCAGCACGAAGTGATCCGGTGTTTCGATGCGGTCGTGGGTGGCGCCCCAGCGGTGAAACTCGATGCAGCCCATCTGCGCGGCACCGACCAGCGCCGACACGCTGTCGATCTCCATCAACCGGGCATGGCCTGGGTCCAGCTTGGGGTCGAGGTGCTTGATGTTGGGGATCGCCAGGCGCTCGGCGTGCTTCTGGAAGAACTGTTCACCCCCTACCCCGTCCGGCGCCCGCACCAGCGACACCGGGCGGTTGCGCAGATAAGGCAGTAGCCACTCGGCGATATCCGCATAGAACTGGGCGAGCTGAAGTTTCGTGGTGCCGCTGTCCGGGTCGATCACCCGTTGCGGATGGCTGATCGGCACCCCCGCTACCAACGGCCTGGCGGATGCCTTGCGCGAACCTTCAGCCTTCGCTGTCGATTTCTCCGCTGCCGCTCCTGGCGTGCGCGGGTGCTCGCGAATGATCTGCGCCGCCGGCTTGTCACTGCGCAAAGCGATGAAGCTGGCCTGGCGCACGATGCCCTCACGGATCCATTCGGCGAACTCCACCTCACCGACCAGTTGCGGTTCGACCCAGCTCACACCACGGGCCTGGGCGGCGGTAAGTTTGCGGTCGAGTGGCGACTCGTCTCGCGCCAGTTTGCGCAACTGCTGGTGCTGGGCCTTGAGCGCGGCTTCGCCGAAGCCAGTGCCGACCCGCCCGGCATAGCGCAACCCATCCGCCTCGTTGACCGCCAGCAGCAACGCGCCAAAACCGCTGCGGCTGCCCTGCGGCTGGGTGTAGCCGACGATCACGAACTCCTGACGCAGCCGGCACTTGAGCTTGATCCAGTCGGCGCTGCGCCGCGACAGGTAGAAGCTGCCGGAGCGCTTGCCGATGACGCCTTCCAGCGACATGGCGCAGGCGCTCTCGATTATGTCCCGGTGATGGGCGCTGAAGGCCTCGGAAAAACGCAACGGGCTTCGCCGCGTGCTGCCCAATGCAGTCTTGAGTTTCGCGCGCCGAGTTTCCAGGGGCACCTCGCGCATGTCTTCGCCGTTGAGAAACGGCACATCGAACAGGTAGTAGATAAGGTCGTGGCTGCGGCCAATGTCGAAGGCGTTCTGCAGTTGCTGGAAGTCCGGCAGGCCCTGCTCGTTGAGGGCCACCACCTCACCGTCCAGCCAGCTATCGCTCAGGCCCAGCTTGGCCAGGGCCTTGGCCTGCTGCGGCAGACGCTCCGTCCAGTCGTGGCCATTGCGGGTGAACAGGCGCACCTCAGCGCCTTGCACCCGCGCCAGGATGCGGTAACCGTCGAACTTCACCTCGTACAGCCAATCGCCTTCCGGCGGGCGCTCGGCCAGGGTCGCCAGTTGTGGCGCCAGGCTGTCGGGAAATTCCACCGGCGTCTCGCGGCGCGGCGCCGGCTTGGCGGCCGTCTTGCGCCTGGCCGCCTTGCTCGGGCCACCAACCAGTGCCCCGCTGATCACGCTCTGCGGCTGCGCCTCGACGATGTCGTACTCGTCGCTGGGGCGCGCCGTGTCGTCGCGCTCCTTGATCAGCAGCCACTGTTCCTTGTCGCCACTGCCGCGCAGGCGCGTGCGCACCAGGGCCCAGTCCCCGGTCAGCTTCTCGCCCACCAGGGTGAACTTGAGCTTGCCGGCACGGTAGGCGGCCGCTGGGTCGCCCTGGGGCTGCCAGATGCCATGATCCCAGACGATCACGTCGCCCGCGCCGTAGTTGCCTTCGGCGATGCTGCCCTCGAAGCTGGCGTAATCCAGCGGGTGGTCTTCGACGTGTACCGCCAGGCGCTTTTGCGTGGGATCCAGGCTCGGCCCCTTGGGTACCGCCCAGCTCTTCAGGGTGCCGTCCAGCTCCAGGCGAAAGTCGTAGTGCAGGCGGCGCGCATCGTGCTTCTGCACCACGAAGCGCAGCGCACCGGCCTTGCTGCGGCGCTTGCGCGGTTGCTCGCGGGGCTCGCTGGTCTGCTCGAAATTGCGTTTGCGGTTGTATTCGCTCTGCGCTCTGGCCATGGTCGGTATCCCGGCTTATTTGCGTGCAGTCTTGGGGCTCTTGCGTGGCGCGCTCGCCTTGGATTTGGCTTTCGCCTTGCTCTCGGGCTTGCCGCCGAGGCTGCGCTTGAGCAGCTCGGTCAGGTCGATGACATCGGCACTGCGCCGGGTCTCCTCGCCTTCGACCTGCTCGACGTTCTCGATCTTGCCCGCCTTGGCCTTCTTCTCCACCAGCGCCATGATGCGATCCTGGAAGCTGTCCTGATACTCGTCCGGCTGCCAGTCGGCGCTCATGTCCTTGATCAGGCGCTTGGCCATGTCCAGTTCGCTCTTGGTCAGCTTGGGCTTGGTCACCGCCTCGTCCAGCTCCAGCGTCTCCAGCCCGCGCACTTCGCTGGGCCAGCGCAGGATCACCAGCACCATGGCCGACTCGATCGGCATCAGCGCCGCCAGGTGCTGGCGCGTGTGCAGCACCACGCGCGCCAGAGCCACCTTGTCGGTACTGCTCAGCGCCTCACGCAGCAACGCATAGACCTTCTCGCCACGGCGATCCGGGGCCAGGTAATAGGGCTTGTCGATGTGCTGCAGGGGGATCTGCGCGCTGTCGACGA
Organism: Pseudomonas sp. NCHU5216; assembly: GCF_052156495.1. Taxonomy (NCBI): domain Bacteria; kingdom Pseudomonadati; phylum Pseudomonadota; class Gammaproteobacteria; order Pseudomonadales; family Pseudomonadaceae; genus Pseudomonas; species Pseudomonas sp. NCHU5216. The sequence continues at coordinate 69,513 of NZ_JBQLIX010000003.1, forward strand.
AGGCGAAGATATCGATGGTCTGCGTCGACTTGGGGTGCGCTTCGCGAATCTCTTCTTCGCTGAGCACCACGTAGCGGCCTTTCTCGTAGGCCACGCCCTTGACGATGTTCTCCTTGCTCACTTCCTTGCCGGTGGCCTTGTTCACCCGCTTGTAGCCGACCGGATCCATGCTGCGCTTGTCCAGCCAGTCGAAGTCCACCCCCTGGGTCGAAGTGGCGGTCACCAGTGCAACCGGGATATGCACCAGGCCGAAGCTGATGGCCCCCTTCCAGATGGCTCTAGGCATGACGCAGGCCTCCGTATCGAGCATGGCCGGCGCACAGGGTTGGCGCCTTTGAAATCTCAACGCTCATCGGCCCTCCTCTTCCCGGCATGGCCATCGGGCCTTACTTGCTGTGCTCCGGCGAGGACGGCGGTGGGTTCATCCCGCGAGGCCCGAACAACGCCCACAGGCCCAGGCCCAGCACCGGCATAACGGCGATCAGCAGCGACCAAAGTGCCTTGGCCTCCACGCCCTTGTCGCTGCGGTAGACGCTGACGATGGCCCACAGATCGAGCAGGATGATGATCACGCCGAGCGCAATGAATAGCAGGCTGATTTCACCGGGCATTTGGAAATTCCTCCGCGCTGACTCATAGAGTTGTGGCCGCATCCGCGGCCTGCGGTTCAGAAAAAATTGACTCGAATGACCGCCACCTCGCGCCTCTCCAATGCCCCATACGAGTTGCGAGGTAACGCCCATGGCCTTTTCCGCCCTGCACCACCCGCGCTGCCCACGCCTGCCGGAGGTGGCGCCATGAGCGATGTGCGTATCGGCATTTCCGGCTGGCGCTACGCGCCCTGGCGCGGCGACTTCTACCCCAAGGGCCTGGTGCAGCGCCGCGAGCTGGAATTCGCCTCCCGCGCAGTTGGCAGCATCGAGATCAACGGCTCGTTCTACGGCCTGCAAACGCCCGAGCGCTACCGCAAATGGGCAGCGCAAACGCCAGAGGACTTCGTCTTCAGCGTCAAGGCGCCACGCTTCATCACCCACGTGCGCCGGCTGGTGGACATCGACGAGCCACTGGCCAACTTCTTCGCCTCCGGGTTGCTGGGCATGAAGGAGAAACTCGGCCCGATCCTCTGGCAGTTTCCGCCCAGCTTTCGCTTCGACGAACGCCTCTTCGCCGACTTTCTCGCCAAGCTGCCGGCAGACACCGATCAGGCGCGCAGCCTGGCCCGCCATGCCTCCGCCCGCCTGCACGTGGCGGGCTACCTGGATGCCGCGGCGGATCGCCCGCTGCGCCATGCCGTGGAAATTCGCAATGCCAGCTTCCGCGACCCGGCCTTCATCGAGCTGCTGCGCCAACGTGGCGTCGCCCTGGTGGTGGCGGACACCGCAGGCAAATGGCCCTACGCCGAAGACATCACCGCCGATTTTCTCTACCTGCGCCTGCATGGCGATGCCGAACTCTATGTCAGCGGCTATTCGCCCGAAGCCCTGCAGCATTGGCAGCAGCGCATCGAAATCTGGGCCGCCGGAGGCCAGCCCGGCGACGCCTGCCTGATCGATACATCACACCCACCCTGCCGAATGCCACGGGATGTCTACTGCTATTTCGACAACGACGTGAAGGTGCGGGCGCCCTATGACGCCCGTGCCCTGCGGGAACTGTTGGAGCGAAGTTGATGGTCGATTGTTTCAGCGGACTGTTGCAGGCGCAAAAGAGCAACAGAGCGAGCACTCACTATCTACAGAATCAAATATGCTATATTTTACTCTGCAGATTAAAGAGGGCTTCCCATGACCGCTACCGCCATCCAGCTTCAGGACTTCTCGAAAAGCCAGTGCGCCGCCGGTTTGCGCGCTGCGCTGAACATTCTCGACAAGTGGAAGGCCTCTCCCGAACAGGCCTGCCGAGTGCTGCGTATTTCCCGCAGCACCTACACCCGCGCCAGTCAGCAGGATGCTTCCTGGACAGTGAGCCTGGACGCCGACCAGATGCAGCGCGTCAGCCTGGTGTTGAATATCCATGCGGCACTGCGCGTGGTTTTCGACAACCCCGACAACGTCTACGGCTTTGCTCTGATGAAAAACCACAATGAGTTCTTCAACGGCCGCGCGCCGCTGGAAGTCATGGCACAAGGGGACATGATCTCGCTGTACGAAACGTTCCGGCGCATCGACACCCTGCGAGGTGCCCAGTGGTAATGCTCAGCGACCTCCCGCTGCTGGAAGATCACCCTGTACAAGCCTACCGCCTGGTCAACTCCAAGTTTCCGCCCATCGCCCTGTTCGATGACGTCGCCGATGCAGAGGACTTCGACGCCCTCTATCAGATCCAGGCGCTGACCAATCCACGATTGCAGAACGAAATTGGTCGCCTGGAGCTGATCCCGCGCGATCAGATTCCCTTCGGCATCGCGGGCTGCTCCTATGCGACGGCCCCCTTCACTCATGTCAACCCGGGCGGTTCGCGCTTCAGCAACGGCAGCTTCGGCGTGCTGTACCTGGCGGACAGCATGGATACCGCGATTGCCGAGGTGTGCTACCACCAGCAGTGCTATTGGTCGAAGGTTCCGGAACTCAACTATGAGCGCTTCGTGTTCAGAGGGCTGACCGCCAGCTTCAGCGAAGCGGGGTTGAGAGACGCCACGGTCATGCCGCTTTCAGACCCCATCTATGCCCCGGACGACTACACCCACTCGCACCGGCTGGGCGCGGAGCTCAAAGGAGCAGGATGCTCAGGCCTGCGTTATCACTCGGTTCGCGCTGCCGGCCACATCTGCTGGGCACTGATGACGCCGCGCCCCGTGACCTCGATCATCCAGAGCGCACACTATGAAATGATCTGGAGCGGGCAAGTGGTCAGCGTCAATCAGATCACCACATTGCTGGCGACCTAGCCCGGCCCGCCCGTGATCTGCTAGGGAATCAGCATCTGCATCTGGCCCGGCATCACCACTTTGATCACCCCGGCCCAGTTGCACATCAAGGTGCAGTTGGAGTCCAGCGAAGGCATATTGCCCAGCAGCATGGTCGGCGCACCGGGTATCCAGGGCGTGGCCGTGGCCGGGATGCACGGCATGGGCGTCAACACCCCCAGTGCTGCAGCGGTAGCTGCCGCCACCATTGGGTTAGCCATGCTCATGCACATGCCAAAGGGCATGATATTCACCAGCGGGATGTGATCCATGATATTCGCCGCCGGCATGCCGCCTGTGAGCGTGCGATTGGTCGGCAACACGTTCAACATGCTCGGCGCAGCGCCAAAACTGCACTGCAACGTCGCACCACTGCACACCTGCGGACAACCCATCACATGCTCCAAACCAGTCTTTGATGGGAAAGAAGCTTAGAAGAAAAATTGGTTGGTGGTGGATGAGGCTGCTTTCGGCAAAAGGCGGATATAAACAAATACCTCCTTTTGTGCTGGGTACTTACTCACTCTCCAAACAAAATTTTCAACACTCCCTTACGGTATGCATTAACCCGGATAGTGTCGTCTTCCTCACTGATGGACGAGACAATATTTCGGAGATCAAGCTTCCTTACAAAATCCACATTTCTATCTGTGCGATCCAGTTTCTGGCGTGTATTGGCCTTTATGAATTGGCAGTAAGGTTCGGGCGATGCTCTTAATGCGCTAGTGACCTCCTGGTCACTTAACAAGTCTATGAAGTTATAAAGCATCTCTATTACAAGTTCGGATAAGGAGCAGTTTGCTAGGCAGTAAGCCACAAGATCCCTATTGTAGCTTTCTGTGTCGAGGCCACGTGTAGCAAGGTATCGAGAAACTTGGAGAACGACATTTTCGCCGCTCTGTAGTTCATCAAGTTTAATCATCTTGAATATGCCAACCTTCTCGGCGCTGCCAGCAAGGGATCTGAGCAAAATCAACTTCACCGTGATGTCTAACGGATATTTTTCTGCTTGAGATAAATATTTATTTATGTATCTTTGGACCAATGCAGCCCTAAGCTCGCTTGATGAGGCCGTGCTTGCAAATGATTCCTCATTAAAACCAACCTTCCCAAGTCGAGCGAGAGACAAGTTTCTATCCTGCGGATTCCCAGAAGGGAAATTCTTATAAGTATAAGGGGAGCACGCAATGAGCTTCGTGTAATTGGGAATATCAATACTTGTATTTTGGATGATGAAGAGCGAAAGTGCTCTACTATCGTCATCACCACTTTGTGATGACATTGGAATTTCAGTGCCTACAAGCTTGTTAACCACCTCATCTCGATTCAGCAGCCCATTTAGCCTGTCATGATCAGAGTTTTCATACAGGAAATACGTGAGTATATTGACCCAATTAATGACGACCTTGGCACTGAACAGCAAATCACTCCAAATGTAATCAGGGGCATCTTTGAGGCTTTCAAATATGAAGCTCTGCTTCATGGCAAATTGCGCAGCCAGGTCTGGATCAGCTTCAGGGTGGTTAAGGATTTCCAATATTGAATCTTTAGACTCTTCAGTATTGCTATCAATTGCGAGGCCAACATCCTTAAGGTACGTATCAATGTTATCGTAGATGTAGGTCTTGATTGTTCTGTCTTGGGCTGCACTGATGACTGTGTAGTTTGATTTTCGCGGGTCAAACTCAGGCTCTACTGCGCCACCAGCCTCTTTTAATAAATTTAAAATGGCGTAATTTATATTTTCCACAGTTATTGCATAAAGAGAGCTCTCATAGACATAACTTAGAACGTCATCAAGCTCGGCAAGCGCCTGAAGCTCTTCAATTTCCACTCGAAGAAGCTTGAGGGCCTCATACCCGTTAGCAAAAGAGATATTTTCAGAGAACACTAGAGGGGCATGCGTAGATAGGTACCTACTCAACACGCCGTTGGGATTCATGTTTTTGGCTATGTGCGAAGGACTCACGTGTGAAATTATGAGAGCGATGTGCCGGGAAGCTTGGTCACTGTTAATTGAGGCTATACCATAGCCCGACCAGTTCTCAGCCACGGCTCTTGTGAATCTATCTACCGATCGACCAGAAAGCCAATAAGCTTGAAAGAACCCCTCTGAATCAGCAAAGCGTTTTGATATAAACTCTACTGCGCTTATGATTTTCGCACGATTCGATTTTTCCGAGGCCAGAAGATAGTCCACAAGCGGTACATTAAGGACGTACTCAGCACCAAAATCTTCATCACGCATTTCTGCTACGACTTCACTGGGTGTGTCTATTGGAGCAAGCGGATCAACAGATCTAAAATCACGAATGGTCTGAATAAAGTTCCAGTCATTCCGAGACATGCGGCCTTCGTGAAATATAGAGATGTATAGATGGTATGTTTCATCCAAATAGCCATTTCTAATAAGATAATTTAGCAGTCTAAAGTCGCCAATCTCCGAGCTCCTTGCTATTTCATCAATCTCAGACTCGGCTGATTTAAGTAAATCTCTCAGCGGCTTTCGCGCAAGCTCTGCTTTTTCTTCCTTAAGAGCTTCAATCTGATTATTTAGCTCGCCTCGTCGCTGTGAGTTCTTATTTTTTATTCGCTCATACCTGACTTCAAATTTTGCCCCAGGCATAGCCAGCTCTTCAATCTCTCGAAACGATGAACCTATCTCTACATCCTTACTTCGGAATTGTCCATTCCAAGGAACAAGTGCTTGAACGCGAATTGATTTTTCATTGTAGAGCTTTCTGAAGTTATCCCACTCCAACAGCTTCTGGAAATCCAAGGCCTCGTTCTCGGCATATACAGACTTAATATTGTAGCCCGCGTTTCCACCACACAACTGGCCCCAGAAAATTCTAACCAAATCCTCTTGTGCAGAGCATATTTCGGCTTCCGAGGCGCGTATTAACTGCCTAAGCGTCTCAATCCTCACGTCCGTTTCGGCAGCGGCCTGTGCGATCAACTGGGTGCGCAGCTCTACTATCCTCAAGAGGGCTCCTTTACCATGATGGAGAGCTTCAAAATCTTTGGGATATGTATTTTTATACACTATAATTGCAAAAAGCTTGCTCAGGTTAGGTACTCCACCCACCTTGCCTTTGTATATCAAGAACTCATTGCTAATATTTTTAATTAATCTGTAGTCATCCAAGTACAGTGAGACATCGCCCAGAAGTCGGTTATCTATTTCCTGTTTGCCGTCTCGCTCAATCATGCATTTGGAAAGCATCTCACGGGAATTTGAATTGTTTATGATCGGAACAATAGGCGTGATGAAGTCAAAGAACTTTGCCCTGTCCTTATTAAAGAATACATCGTCTTTTATTGCGTAGATAAATTTTAATGGCTGCATTTCTTTGAGTATGCCAACACCAGCCCTGCGCCTAGGTCGATCATTTATTATTTTATTTATTTCGCGCAGCTTGATGAATATTTCAGGACTTCCAAATCTATCTAGATCCTCAAAAATGACTGCGTCGTAGTTTTTTTCCTCAAAGAAGTAAATGATCTCATCAAGGTGCTTATTCAGAATAGAGCTTTCAGGGGTTCCATCTAACTCCACCTCTCCATTCTGGAGCGATAGCCGTTTGACTGATAAGGAATGTGAGGCTCTCAATGCGCGAGCAATCAGTTGCGTGAAGTAAGATATGGCATACAGAACACTGAACGCCCATAGTGGCTTCATTTCATGCAGGGAGGTGACATCGAAGATGGACTCTCTTTCTCGGTAAAGATAAAAACATATAATGATCCAGAAAGCGAAACCGGCTGCGTTTACGTTAAGCCAGCGGGGCTTCGAAATTCTTTTGAATCTTGAATATGGTAGCGCGCTTGTGTCTGAACCGTAGAGCATTTGCTGAAGAATGCTGCGCTCAATTTTGACTGTAATTTCATCAGATGAAGATGAAGCCCCTGGGTCGGCATTGAAATTTGGATCACTGAACGTTGCCAGTGAGATATTTAGAAAGCTATAGGGAGAATTCTTCTCATATGTCCTGATAACGCTAGTCTTACCGGAGCCATAAGGGCCGGTTATTGCGACATTTCGGACCGCTGAATTCCTCATCGCGAAGTCCAAAGCCTTCCCATATAGCCCATCGATATCAGCATTATCCACTGGCGCCAGATCGAAGAAATTCTCAACAATTGGCTTTTCGCGCTCCAGATACCATTGAGCACGTTTGATTTTTTTAATGGTATATATCTTTGCTAGCAGGGTTTTGAAACACTTCAATTTTGTCATCCTTGAATATTACTAATCCGCTCGTTATGAATAGATGGATATGAGGGAGTTTCAGGGCTGCAGTGGCATTATGCCTTCTTTCGGCGACAAAGGAAGCTGCACGAGCATTGCTGGGCAGGCCCTAGCTGAGTCCCCCAGAGCATGATTATCAGTGATGCTCGAAGCAAATATGCGTTGTCAGCAACGGCTGCTCTTGGCCGATTCCAGCCCCTCACCCTTGCCCTCCCCCCATCACCACGCTACAGTCCGCCCCGTCACGGTCAATCCCGTGACCGGGCGTGAGAACCCGAACATCGTCCAAGGCGCGGAAGCGCCATAGCAGTGTAGCCGGCGCTTTTTTGTGCCCGGTTACCGCATTTCTATGGCGGGCCGTGTGAGGCAGGCCTCGGCCTGGCCGGTTCCCTTGGACGCCGGTTTCTCACCCTTGCACGGTCCGCCTCCATAGCTCGTGAGAAGGCTGGGAAGCGGCTCCTTAATCTGTCCAAGGAGCATAAGGAAAATGCACTATCCCCCTTTTACCCAAGGGCTCCGCCCTGGGCTGCTGGCTGTCGTGTCGACTTCCGTTTTGGAGGTGCTGCATGACCAAGTCTGAATCCGTCGTTATCCCCTTCCCCACGCCACGTAATCCCTTGCATAGCCATGTTGCCGACGAGTGTCCGCATCAGGCGGCTGCCGAGTATCGGGCGGCGTTGCTGGCCAAACTATTGCGGCGCATGCCTGAGTCGGAGTTGGCAAGCACCACCAGCGCACTGCTGAGCGAGTTGATCGTGCTCTACCGCCGAGCCATCGCCCAGGCAGCCGGGAGGGCCGAGCATGATTGAGCTGCAACGCTATCTCACTCACTTGCCCAGCCATGATGGGCAACCGCCTGCCTGCTTCGGCTGGAACGCAGATTGCCAGGTGAGCTTCGACCATGGCGTGCAGACCGCGCAGGCCTGGCTGGACAACGCCAATAGTGGCTGGCTGTGGGCCAATCTGTTAATGGAGCGGCAGCTATACCCGCCAGGTGCGCAGCGGCATGCCTTCGAGCTGGGCTTTCTCAGCCGCATCCACCAGCGGCTGTGCTCGCCTTTCGGTGGCGGGCACCAGGCGTTGCGCACGGAATTGAAGCTGTAGAGCTGCCAGTGTTCGAGCCCGCCAAGGCGGGTTCGGCCTTTTCAAGGCAGCGCGTAGGGTGGGCCGAGACGCCGACCGCTCGTAGCCTCAGCGAACAGCCACCAACAAGGTAAAAGGCGTACTGCTTCGCGAGTACGCCCACAGTACTGTTCAAGATTGCATCAGGCCCGCAGCGCAGCGCCGAGCGCTCTCGCCGCTTCATCGATGGCGCGCTCATCATAAGGCGCAAAGCCCATTACTAGGCCGGGCGAGCGTGGATGCACACAGTAGCGTGCCAGCGGCATCGCCTCGATGCCGGCAGCGTGCATTCGGGCAAAGGCATTGGCTTCGTCCTCCATCTGCAGGCCGCAGGCGATGTCCAGCCCGGCGCGGATTTCCGGCACCTCGATCATGCCCTGCCAGTGACGCTGCGCGGCTTCGGCGAAGGCCTCGGCACGCAGGGCATAGAGCTTGCGCATGCGCCGCACGTGACGGTCGAAGTGGCCCTCGTGGATGAAGTCGGCCAGCACCGCCTGCGACAGGCTGTTGGCATGCCGTGCGGTCAGGGCTGCCGCGCGGGTGAAGCATTCCACCAGGTGTGCGGGCAGCACCAGATAGGCCAGGCGAATCGCCGGGAACAGCAGCTTGCTGAAGGTGCCGGCGAGAATCACCGACTGCTCGGCAGCCGCCATCGAGCGCAGCGCCGGGATCGGTTTGGCGATGAAGCGGTATTCGCTGTCGTAGTCGTCCTCGAAGATGTAGCTGCCTTCGCGCTGCGCCCATTGCAGCAAGGCCAGGCGGCGCGACGGCGACAATTCGCCACCGAGCGGTGCCTGGCGCGACGGCGTCACGTAGGCCAGCCGTGCATGGGGCGCCAGGCGCATGCCTTCGTCCACCTGCAAGCCCTGGGCATCCACCGGCACGTCGACCCGTCGCACTCCGGCCACATCGAGTAGCTGGCGCGCGCCGGGATAACCCGGATCTTCCATCCAGACCTGCGAGTCACCGGGCGCCAACAGGCGCAGGCACAAGTCGAGCCCTTGCTGCACGCTGGCAAGCACCAGGATGCGTTCGGCCGGCACCTGCACGCCACGGGCGATGGACAGGTAGCCGGCAATGGCTTCACGCAGCGCCGGCAGGCCACCGGGGTCGGCGTCGAGCAGCAGTGACAAGCGTGACGCGCGCAATTGTTGCGTGTGCAACTTGCGCCAGGTGTCGATGGGAAAGGCCTGAACATCTCCCCGATGAGGAAAGAACGGGCGCAATCCCGACACCGAGGCGCGCCTGGCGAACACGGGCTTGAGCTGATCCAGGCGCTCCATCCAAGGTGTAGCTGGCGCCGTGCGTGGCAGCTCCTCGGGCGGCCGTACCTTGCGCCGCACGTAGCCGGCATTGAGCGTGACATCCGGCAGCACGGCGCTGACCCGCGTACCGCTGCCGGTGCGTGCATGCAGGTAGCCCTCGGACAACAGTTGCTGATAGGCCGCCTGCACCGTGCCCCGCGCGATCTGGTAGTGCTCGGCCAGTTGTCGCGTGCTGGGCAGCTTGCTGTCCGCCGGCAGGCGTCCGCCAAGAATGGCCGCGCGCAGCGACTCGTAAAGCCAGCGTTGCAGGCTGACGCCCGGTTCCGGCGTGCCCAGCGGCAGGAAGAGCACCTGCGGCGGTGCGCTGGTGTTTGGCATGAGGGCCTCTGAATGGATCAATGACTTCCAGCAAGAATGGATCAATACACCGATCCAAGCCAGCAGCAGAATCGCTTCCGTAATCGAGCGGAACACTTCCCATCTCTTCACTGGAGCGAAACCATGAAGCAACAGATCCTGATCATCGGCGCCGGATTCGGCGGTATGTGGAGCGCACTCAGCGCCGTTCGCCTGCTGGATCGTCAGCAGCGCCTCGACGTGGCGGTCACCGTGCTGGCCCCACAGGCCGAGCTGCGCGTGCGTCCACGCTTCTACGAAGCTGACCTGAGCACCACCGTTGCCCCGCTGGGGCCGCTGTTCGACGCCGTCGGCGTGCACTTCGTGCAAGGCAGCGCGACCCGTATCCATAGCGAAGAACGCCGCGTGAGCTACCGCGACCAAAACGGCAACAACGCCAGTCTGGCCTACGACCGACTGATTCTGGCCAGCGGCAGCCAGGTGTCGCGCCCGCCGGTGGCCGGGATCGATCAATTCACCTTCGATGTCGACAGCCTGGAGTCGGCCCAGAAACTCGAGGCCCACCTGCAGGCCCTGCGCCGGCAGCCGGACAGCCCAGCACGCAACACCGTAGTGGTGGCCGGCGGCGGCTTCACCGGCATCGAGACCGCCACGGAAATGCCTGCTCGCCTGCGCGCCCTGCTCGGCGAACAGGCCGATATCCGCGTGATAGTGGTCGACATGGCGAATCAGGTGGGCGGCGCCATGGGGCAGGATATTGCGGCGGTGGTGGCAGAAGCCAGCGACCAGCTCGGCGTCACCTGGAAGCTCGGCAGCCCGGTAGCAAAAGTGGAACGAGCGGGTGTGGTGCTCGATAACGGCGAGCGCATCGAGGCCAGCACGGTGATCTGGGCAGTCGGCGTGCAAGCCTCGCCGCTCACCCAGCAAATCTCGGCTGAACGCGACCTGCATGGTCGCCTGCATGTCGACCGCAACCTCAAGGTACTCGGCCAGGAGGCGATCTATGCCACGGGGGACACGGCCTACGCCGCCGTGGACGATATCGGCAACCATGCGCTGATGACCTGCCAGCACGCCATCGCCCTTGGGCGCTCGGCGGGCAACAATGCCGCAGCCGACCTGCTCGGTGTGGAGCCTATCGCTTATAGCCAGCCCAAGTACGTCACCTGCCTGGATCTGGGCGCCTGGGGCGCAGTGTTCACCGAAGGCTGGGAGCGCAAGGTGGTGCTCACCGGCCAGGAGGGCAAGGCGCTGAAGACCCAGATCAACACCGAGTGGGTCTACCCGCCAGCAGCCGAACGTGCAGCCGCCCTGGCGGCAGCCGATCCGCTGATTCCGGTGGTGGCCTGAAAAGGCTCAAGAACGGCCTGGAGCCTAGAGCCCAGGCCGTTCAGCGCGTAGGGTGGAGCGGGACGCTGACCGCTCGTAGCATCGAACAGCCCACCGAGATCTGCTGCCTAGATCAACGACCGACCAATGGCAAACAGGCGAGATGGCAATTTGCAGCCCAGCACCTAGATTATTCAAGGGGCGATTGAACCCTAACCCACAAAAACAGACGTCCGACCTGGTGCAGTCCTCCGCGTGTTCCAGTCTTCGCGCTGGGAGTCCATGACATGCACTGACCAACATGGCTGGCCAGCAAAAGCGCCAAGCCATGGAGCCACACATTAAAGGGACATTACATGGCAAAACTCATTCTGGGGCACACTACCGATAGCTCAGCGAAGATCTGGATCAGGGCATCGGCTCGCTGGCCAATAGCCTTTCTGCAGCTAATCAACTTGGCCAACAACAAAACACTCACTGAAAAAGCCATTCCAACCCAGGAATCCGAGTTCTTCACCGCGGTTCATGAGTTCAACGGCCTGTCAGCCGACACTGAATACAAAGTGAAGGTTTCTTTCGGCAAAACACCCGAGGCCCCTGCCGAGGCACGCATAAGAGATGCCTATACCGAAGGTCGATTCAAGACCTTCCCGAAAAAGGCCTCCCAGCCGTTCACCTTTCTTCTTGGCTCGTGCAACCTTCATTCACTTGGCATATTGGAGCGCCCGGATCAGTCCTGGCTGAGCATTTCCAGAATCGCAGCGAAAACCCAAGCGCGCTTCATGCTCCACGCGGGTGATCAAATATATGCCGATATTCCTTTCAAGCCCGAGGCCAGCCTGGAGCACTACCGGGACAAGTATCTGGATGCCTGGAATGACTGCATTCCCGCCAGGAAGGTACTGACCGAACTGCCACACTACATGATCCTGGACGACCACGAGATCATCAACAACTACGCACATGGCAGCGATGAGCTCGGCAGCACGCTGCCGCGCATTGCACTCAAGGTCTACTGGGAGTTCCAGCACTCGCATAACCCAACCACACTTGGCGCTGCCGACCAGTATTACTACAGCTTCAACTATGGTGATGTTCAGTTTTTCGTGCTCGACACTCGTACATCGCGTGTATCGAGCCTCGGACAAATGATCGACGACAAGCAGCTCAAAAGCCTGCTTGCCTGGATGACTCAATACAGCAACAGCACCAAATTCATCGTAACCAGCGTCCCATTCGTAGGCGCCGTCAAGAATCCAAAGCAGGACAAATGGTGTGACCCGGTCTTCAAGGCCCAGCGAGAAAAGATCCTCAGGCACATCCTCAAGAACGGCATCAGCAATGTCATTTTCCTGACCGGCGATATGCACACCTCTTACTGCGCCGACATGGAGATCTCCGACGGGGCAGGCAACAAGACTGTCATCCATGAGCTGATGTCCAGCCCTATCAATCAGTTCACACCGAAACTGCCCCTGGAGTTTCACTACGAGTCACCCAAGAGCGAAACCAGTGATGGACTTCAATATACGTCCACGATCAGGAAAAAAATTTTCTACGGTGACCATTCAAATGTCATGAGCATTACCGTTGCCAGTGGACAGCCGATCGAGTTCAGCATCTTCAGGACCACCGTCGATACGACCAAACCGGCGATCAAGGGAACGATCTGAGCAGCCCCTAACAGGCTGTTGAAAAACGTAGCCAATACAGCCAGTGCAATACCGCTGGCTGCCCCACAAAAACAGGCGAAAAACGGTCGGAGTCGCGGTCGACTTCACGAGCTGTAAATGAGCATTTTTGACGGAGGCGCCTAGCTTGGGCTCGCACACGAGCCTGTTTTTAACGCCGCAATGGCAACGCATGTAGTTTTCAACAGCCTGCTAGGGAATCAGCATCTGCATCTGGCCAGGCATCACCACCTTGATGACGCCAGCCCAGTTGCACATCAGCGAGCAGTTGGAATCCAGCGAAGGCATATTGCCCAACAACATGGTCGGCGCACCGGGTATCCAGGGCGTTGCCGTGGCCGGGATGCACGGCATGGGCGTCAACACGCCCAGGGCCGCCGCAGTGGCCGCCGCCACCGTCGGGTTGGCCATGCTCATGCACATGCCGAAGGGCATGATGTTCACCAGCGGGATATGATCCATGATATTCGCCGCCGGCATGCCGCCTGTAAGCGTGCGATTGGTCGGCAACACGTTCAACATGCTCGGCGCAGCGCCAAAACTGCACTGCAACGTCGCACCACTGCACACCTGCGGACAACCCATCACACTCTCCCAGTCAGTCCCTGATGGGAGAGCAGCTTAGTAGAACGTTGATAGGGTGGTTGCTTTGCACTGATGATGTTGAGCGGCAACGCAGATTGGGCTGCACATCGCATAGCGCCCAGCTAGTGAAGACCATCCGCAATGGCGAGCGGTGCAACCTGCACGATCAGAAAGAGGCCAGGCCTCGCTGTGCAGGCGGTAGCTGTATGAAGGACGAGGAATCACTCCCGCGTGTTGATGTCTCGCTGGACTCGCTTCAGGTGGCCCTCGACATAGAACGCAGCCCCATTCTCATCGCCTGACACAATCGACTCGTAGATCAGGCGATGCTCAGCCACATAGAGCTGGATCCGGTCTTCATCGTATATCCCGTCATCACGCAGGCGATTCCAGAGTGGCTGGGCCATGCTCTTCTCGACCTCGTCGGCGATTTTGAGGATGAGGGCATCCTCGGTCATCACTGCAAGCTGACGGTGGAATAAGCGGTCGCATTCGCTCCACAGCACTTGTTGCCTGACATCCGAAATGTCTTTCACTCCAGCCATCTGAGCCAGGTACTTTTCTGCCAGTAGATCCCGCTTGCCTCGTCTGGCCGCCAAGCGAGCGATCGCGGGTTCAATCAGTAGACGAACCTCAAGCGTGCTGTTCGGGCTGAAGTCTGCCTGGGGGCGATTCTCGAGCGGAACCGGGGGAGCCACGTCGACCTGGTCGGCCACATAGGTTCCCGAACCATGGCGAGTGACCACCATCCCTTCATTCTGCAAGGCCCCTATGGCCTCTCGTACAGCGGGCCGACTGACCTTCAAGCGCTGTGCCAGATCCCGCTCCGATGGCAGGCGTGACCCTGGCAGATAAGCGCCAGTGAAGATCCCTGTGCGGATCTCGTCCGCGACTTGCTCGTAAATCTGCTTCGGGCGGAAATCCAACTGGGTAGCCTTCTGGTCCATTCTCATTACCACCTAACCAATTCCTGATGACGATGCGAGCCTACAACGCATGGCTTCATTTTTGACCACCTTGGGTGAATTTCGCACCAAATTGGTCATATGGCAAACCGAATAGCGACCAGCGGATCAGGAAAAGCCGTTGCAAGCCTTAAAAAGTGGGCATAATATCAACCACTAGTGGATCAATAACCAACCAGTGAAGCGTTCTGGCACGGTTATCGCCTATGGCTGGAAGCCCAACCCACCCAAGATGGTTCTAAAGCTAACCAGTTAGCCCTTCATGGGCATCCGTAAGAGGCTCAAATGAATAAGCACAAGATGAAGCCAACGAAGACAAGCAGCACATGCGCTCTATCCAGCACCCGCAGCATGGCTTTTTGCTCAGCCATTTGGCCATGCATGCAGCAGGCTGAGGAGGCTCTCCCAACCCTCTTGCGCATCACTCACCATTGAGGAACCACCATGTCATTGCTGAATGAATATGGGCTGGTGCTCCTGCTTGGCCTGGGGATCACGCTTCTATTGTCCGCCGCCAGTTGGCTTTTGGCCTTTACGGTAGGCCTGCTGCTCACATTGGTTCGTATGACCAAAATCAGAGCAGTCGAAATCGCCGTTCTAGTTTTTGTTGAATATCAGCGAAACGTCCCGCCGCTGGTTCACATATTTCTGTGGTACTTCGGTGTGAGCAGCATCCTGCCCGAGTCTATTCAGGACTGGATGAACGCCAACCACGGCGAGTTCATTTTTGCTGCGATAGCCATCGGCCTGTACTACGGAGCCTACTTTGCAGAAGACATCCGCAGTGGTCTTCGCAGTGTTCCGAGGGGGCAACAAGAAGCCGCGCGAGCCATGGGGCTGAGTTACGTCGGCACCATGCGCCGCGTTGTGCTCCCACAGGCTCTCCGCATCGCCATCCCTCCGCTGGTTAGCGAAACGGTGATGCTGGTGAAGACCACCAGCCTGGCCATGGTGATCGGCGTCATGGAGCTCACCTATGCAACCAAGGACGTAGCCAGCGACACCTTCCGCATCTTTGAAACTTACGGGTTCAGCACCGCGATGTATGTGGCCGTGGCCCTTTGCCTGCTGATTCTTGGTAACTGGCTGAGCCAGCGCTTTCAGATCAAGGGGCGCTAACAATGCTCGATATCATCCAGAACTACTGGCTTCTCCTGCTCATCGGTTCCTACCCGAACGGCCCGCTTGGCGGCGTGGCTGCCACGCTACTGCTCTCCATCATCGGCATCGGGTTGGCCTTTCCTCTCAGCGTGCTGCTTGCGCTTGCACAACTGAGTACCTTCAAGGTTCTTCGTTACCCAGCAACGGTGATGCGCTACCTGGTGCGCAGCATTCCGCTGGTTATGCTGATCTTTGGCACCTATTTCATCGTGCCGATGATCTTGGGGCGTCCGATTGCGGGCTTCACCACGATGGCAGTGACCTTGGTGTTCTTCCAGGCGGTGTACTTGGCCGAAATCGTGCGCGCCGGAATTGAGGCTCTACCCCGTGGCCAGACCGAGGCTGCCGCCGCGCTTGGTATGGGCTACTGGACGCGAACCAGGAAAATCATCCTGCCGCAGGCACTCACCAACATGCTGCCCAGCATGGTTGGCCAGTTCGTTACCACGATCAAAGACACCTCGCTTGGCTACGTGATCGGGGTGAACGAACTCACCTATGCCGCCAACCAGGTCAATAGCAGCCTTTTGACCGAGCCCTTCAGCGTCTTCCTGGTGCTGTCGGTCATCTACTTCCTTATCTGTTTCGCGCTGACGCAGGCCGCCCGAGTTCTGGAAGCACGCCTTGAACGTCGCAATTCCCGTTCCGTTGTGCAGTCGCCCATCAGCATCTCCAACACCACCGCAGCGGAACTCTGACCACCATGAAAAGTACTTCTAACGCTACCTCTGCGACTATGCATGACAACGCAATCATCAAATTGAGCGCCGTCGAGAAATGGTATGGCGAGCACCACGTGCTCACCAACCTCTCCGCCGAGGTCAAGCGCGGCGAGGTCGTGGTTCTGTGCGGCCCATCTGGTTCAGGTAAATCGACGCTGATCCGGACGATGAACAGATTGGAAGAAATCAGCTCGGGCACGATCCAGGTCAACGGCAAAGACGTGCAAGGAAAAAACGTCGATGTGAACAAAATGCGAAGCCACATTGGCTTCGTTTTTCAACAGTTCAACCTTTTCCCGCATCTGTCTGTCCTCGAGAACGTAGCGAGCGGCCCACTGTGGGTCAGCAGGGTTGCGCAGAAGGAAACTCACGAAGCCGCAATGGAGCTTCTGACCAAGGTCGGGCTTAGCCACAAGGCGAACGCGTATCCCAATCAGCTTTCCGGGGGGCAGCAGCAGCGGGTGGCAATCGCTCGGGCTCTGGCAATGAAACCGCCCATCATGTTGTTCGATGAACCGACCAGCGCCCTCGACCCAGAAATGGTTGGCGAAGTGCTTTCCGTAATGAAAGCGCTGGCCAGCGAAGGAATGACGATGGTCTGCGTCACCCATGAAATGAAGTTCGCCCGAGAGGTCTCTGACGTTGTGTGGTTCATGGATCAGGGCGAACTGTTGGAGGTGGCGCCTCCAGAAGAATTCTTCACTGCGCCCAAGCACCCGCGGGCGCAGAAGTTCCTGTCCGACATCCGTCGCGATTGAATCCTATCCTCACCAGGAGCAGCTTCATGACAAATGTGTCAGCCGTTACCAGCGCCAATAAAGACGCTTCGATCACAGTGTGCGACCAAGCACGTACCGCACAACTGCTGGACTTCAACGCGCTTGTCGAGGCCATCGCCCAGGCAGCAGCGGAGCTGGACGCCGGGGCGATTTTGAGCCCCGAGCGAATGGTCGTCCCGATGGGAGATACCGGCGTTCTTCTGAGCATGCCCGCGACCGCGCCCGACGTTGGAATCCATAAGCTGGTGAACGTCCACCCTTCCAACGTCCAGCGCCAACTCCCGACCATTCACGGCACCGTCACGGTCTGTGATGCCGTGACCGGCAAGATCCTGTGCCTGCTGGATGGTCCCGAGCTGACTGGCCGCCGCACCGCCGCCGTAACGCTGTTGGCGATTCGCACCCTGCTGAAGAAAGCACCGAAGGATGTGCTGCTCTTTGGCACCGGAGCACAGGCCCGATACCACGTGCAGGCAATCAATGCCCTCTACCCAGAAGCCAATGTATGGGTACGAGGTCTGGATGAAAAAAGCGCATCAGATTTCTGCGCCAATAACCGTCACCAGCATCAGCACCTGGCCCCATGTGGGGCGGCACTACCAAGCAAGGTGGACGTAGTCATCACCGTGACCACTAGCACCGAGCCCGTTTACAACGAGCTCGCCAAACCTGGCTGCCTGGTCATTGGTGTAGGTGCCTTCAAACCTGAAATGGCCGAGCTGGGCGAAGTCACCTTGGACGGCAGTGATCTGTATGCCGACGACCCTATAGGCGCACGTCACGAGGCAGGTGACCTGCTTCGTGCGGGGATCGATTGGTCCCGCGTCAGCTCTCTCGCGAGTGCCTTGAGGGCAAACATCGATCCGAATCGCCCTGTGGTTTTCAAGAGCGTTGGCACAGCCGCATGGGATCTGGCCGCTGCTCGTGTGGCGCTCGAAGCCTTGGCCAGCGCTGAGTAACGAGCTCATGCGCGCCGCACGGTTACTGGTTTCGCAGCACTTGAGTCGACAGAGACGTACTGGCTTCCCGCCAACGCCACTGGCGCACTGACTCAAGCGACTTCTGCACTGAACTGTCGATGAATGCTCCCGAATGCACGGGAGCATCACTCGACAAGTACGCCCCAAGGAAAGTTTGTAAGTGATTCACCCTGGTTAACAACAGCGCGCCTCAGGCGCAATAAATCGAGGGATGTTGCTATGAAATTCCGTACCAACGCGTTTATTTCCGCAATCGCTAGCTGTGCACTGTTCGTGGTTTCCGTGGCTCAGGCCGACCAACTTGCCGATGTCAAAAGCAAAGGCACCCTGGTGTGTGGTGTGCTCGATATCTTCGAGCCATTCGGCTACACCGACACCGCGACTCGCAGTGTTGCTGGTTACGATGTCGACATATGCAACGCCATTGCCCAAAAGCTTGGCGTGCATGCAGAGATCAAGCCCGTCGCCGATTCGGCCCGGATCCCGGAGCTGCAGCAAGGCCACATGGACATCCTCGCTGCCGGCCTGGCCTACACGCCTCAACGCGCGGAGCAGATCAGTTACTCTGATTCCTACTACGTCAGCAACAACGTGCTGGCCGTGCGCAATGACCGTGGCTACAAGCAGACCAGTGATCTGGCAGGCAAGCGCATCAGTTATGTCAAAGGCACCATCAGCGAGCCTTACATTCGCGAAGCGCTGCCGACTGCCACCCCCGTTGGGTACGACGACATCTCGACGGCCTTCACCGTTCTTCTCCAGGGCAAGGTAGCGGCATTTAGCACCTCCGAAGAGGCTGTTCAGAAGCTGGTCAATCGCCTTGGCCCTAACGCGTCCAAGTATTCGGTAATCGCCCCACCGATTGGCCGGGAGGTTTGGAGCGTGGGTGTACGTAAGGGCGAAGACCAGATGCTGCTGGCTGTAAACACCGCGCTTCGCGACATGGAGGCTTCAGGCGAGATGCAGGCGATCTTCGACAAATGGCTGGGGGCTCAATCCATCTACAAGATGACTCGTTCGTTCAAGGTCGAGCCCATGAAGTGAAGGTGGCTGCGCCGACTGAGCAATCGGCCGGCGCCGCTCTTCAACCGATCAATTGCCCGTCTTCGCACTGTGCCCATGACGAGGCAACGCCAGTCCGATGACCACCAGCCGGGCGCAGTCGGAGCCTATGAATACCAGCGGCAGGCTGACTGCTCGCCAGGGTTAGAACAATGATCGAATATTCCAGGATGCCGAAAATGACTTCCATATTGAACGGCCGCAGCTTGATTGGTGGTGCTGCTGAAGGCGAACTCTTGTTTTCCGATGTCGGCCTCAGCTTCTGGGGGGGAGTGAACCCGTCCAGTGGCGAGATCATCGACCGCCATCACCCGCTTAGCGGAAACCACCTAGCAGGGCGAATTCTTGCAATCCCGAGCGGGCGAGGTTCATGTACGGGCAGCAGCGTGATGATGGAGTTGATCAGCACCGGCAACGCACCGTCTGCGCTCGTTTTGGCCGAAGTCGACGAGATTCTGACCCTTGGCGTGCTACTGGCCGAGATGATCTTTGAGCGCTCGCTGCCTGTGATCTGCATCGGTAAAGAAGCGTTCGCTCGCTTACGTGATGTTGCGTTTGTTCGAGTTGAAGGCAGCACGGTACAGCTACGCGAAGCGTTTCCCAGTACTACCTCGGTGGTTGAGGTAGCACATCCTGGCGCTGCATCCGCTGATATCGCTGTAGTGCTTACGGATCGCGACCGGGCGATGTTGGCAGGTGAGCACGGCAAGGCAACTCAGGTTGCCATGCAGGTCGTCCTGCAGATGGCCGAGCTTCAGGGTGCAAGAAGCCTCATTGACGTCACCCAGGCGCATATCGATGGATGCATTTACACAGGCCCGTCCAGCCTTCGCTTCGCCGAACAGCTAGTTGAGTGGGGTGCACAGGTCTCCGTACCAACCACCCTCAACTCGATCTCCGTTGACCAGCGTCGCTGGCGAGAACTCGGTGTCGATCCTTCCTTTGGGGAGCCGGCGAGCGCTCTAGGCGAGGCGTACATGGCTATGGGGGCGCAAATGAGCTACACCTGCGCCCCTTATCTACTCGATACCGCCCCCAAGGCGGGAGAGCAAATCGTGTGGGCGGAATCCAACGCTGTAGTGTTCGCGAACAGTGTCCTCGCTGCACGCACGTTGAAATACCCAGATTACCTGGATATCTGCATCGCCATCTGCGGACGAGCCCCTCTCTCGGGCTGCCATCTGGAAGAGAACCGCAAAGCACAGCTACGCATCGAGGTTAAAGGTGCGGGGGAAGTGGACGACGCCTTTTATCCGCTGCTTGGGTACCGTATCGGGGCACTATCAGGCAAGCAGATTCCCTTGATCCTGGGCCTGGAGAACAAAAAGCCAAATCTGGACGATCTGAAAGCATTCGCTGCTGCTTTCGGCACCACTTCAGCGGCCCCGCTCTTCCATATAGCCGGCGTGACGCCGGAAGCAATGGATCCGCAACATGCCGTCGCGGCAGGGGAAGACTTACCCGCACTGACAGTGGAGCCGATTGACCTGGTAGCAAGCTGGAGAGAGCTCAATAGCGCTCAGAACAGCACAGTAGATGTCGTCTCACTGGGTAACCCTCACTTTTCGTTGAGCGAGTTCAGTCGTCTGGCCGAGCTTTGCCGGGGCCGTAGCAAACACCCGAACCTAGCATTCGTCATCACGTGTGGCCGTGCGGTTCTGGAACAAGCGCGTACAGCAGGGTACATCGCCCCTGTCGAAGCCTTTGGCGCAAGCATTGTGACCGACACCTGCTGGTGCATGCTCGGCGAGCCAGTGATTCCGCCATCTGCCAAGGTGTTGATGACGAACTCAGCCAAGTACGCCCACTACGCGCCAGGGCTGGTGGGTCGAAGCGTGCATTTCGCCAGCTTGGCCGATTGCGTTGAGGCGGGAACGAAAGGTTTTGCAAGTCGTGAACTGCCGGCCTGGCTAAGCTCTGTGGGCTGAGCACAGCCGGAAGCTTGAAGTGCTGTGTAACTGCGAGGCTGCCACTCTTATCGCTGCCCTGGCCCTCTGCAGCCACAACACGACGTACGACAGGCGCGAGTTCGCGCCCTGTCGCTCCCTCCGCTCTAGCCTCCGCTACACCACGCCATAAACCTGCTCTTCAGGCGATACATCCGCCTGGGCCTGCATCTGCGCCTTGTCCTTCATGCGTTCGGCGATTTCCGCCTCGACCGCCTTCTGCCTTTCCGGCGGCATGTCCTCGATGTCTTCTTCGGTCAGGCCCATGTCCTTGAGGATGCTGTCGCGCATCTTCTCGGCAGGCGACTTGGCCATGTAGGCCTGGAATTCCTGCAGGGCCTTGTCAGGTTCGTCGTTTTTGCTCGTGCCCAGGCCATTGCTCCAGACGCCACTTTCAGAGTGGTTATCCGCCGCTGCGTTCGAGGTGGTCTGCAGGCCGACGCGATAGCGCGCGAAGCCTTCGTCGCTGGCCTGCTGGGCCTGGTAGTCGCGTTCGGCATTGGCATCGACGGTGCGCGGCTGGGGCACGCTGGTCTGAGCGCCAAACAACGCGTCCTTCTGCTGCTCGTCACTGCGTTTGCCGGTCTTGAACTCCATCAGCGACAGGCTGCTGTGGCCTGCCACTCCCGCAATCGTGCTCATGATTGATCCTCGTGGATGAATTGCAGGTGCAACCCATCAACTCTCATGCCAGTCGAGATAATCATCGCAAGCTGTTGATTTGTCGGAAGTGCGAGAGGAAGGGAGAGGCATCAAGCTGCCGCCCGACGGCAATTGTCTGCCGTCGGGCGGCAAGGCTCAGCGCGCGCTGATCTGGCGGAAAGCGTCCAGGGTCAGGCGGGTCAGATCCACGGCGGAGAACTTGGTGAGAATGGCGTTGGCCCCCACCGCACGCGCCTTTTCGGTATTCATGGTGCTGTCGAGGGAGGTGTGCAGCAGCACGTAGGTGTCGGCGATATCGCTGCTGCGGCGAATTTCCTGCACCAGGCTGTAGCCGTCGATCTCGGGCATTTCGATGTCCGACACCAGCAACTCGAAGGGCATGCCGGCTTCGCGGTATTCATGTAGCTGTTCCAGCGCCGCCTGGCCGCTGCGCACGGCGGTGCAATCGAGGCCGAGCTGACGCAGCACGCTGACCGTCTGCTGCAACGCCACCGACGAGTCGTCGACGATCAGCACCCGTCGCCCCTGCAGCAGTTTCGCGTCCTGCGGCTCGAGCAGTTGCTCGGTGGGCGTATGGTCGTGCTCCGGGGTGATCTCGTGCAGCACCTTCTCGATATCCAGCACCTGCACGATATCGCCGTCGATCTGCACCACGCCGGTGATGAAGGCGCGGCTGCCCGCCCCTGCGGGTGGCGGGCGCACGTCACGGGTCGAGCACGGCACGATGCGCTCGACGTTCTTCACCAGCATGCCCTGACGGGAGCGATTGACTTCGGTGACGATCAGGCAGCCTTCGTCGTTCTCGCTGCTGACACCACGTTCACCGATGGCGGCGCCCAGATCGATGACGGTCAGGGTGAAGCCGCGCAACATGGCGATACCGCGAATGTTGGGGTGCCGGTTGGGCAGTTTGGTCAGCGGCGGGCAGTCGATGACTTCATTGACCTTGAGCAGGTTGATGCCGAGCAGCCTGCCGCTATGCAGACGAAAGAGCAAAAGCGATAGCGAGTCGCCGGTAACGAGCGTCATGGCTGATTCCTTGACTAGACATTCGACAGGATAAACCACCCAGCCGCATCACGCCGCAAGAGCGGGCGCGATACGGCCGTCGATCCTCAATCGATGCTCAGTTGCAGGGCAACCCGGCCACGGTTCGGGCAGGTTTCCATGTAACGATGCGCGGCGACGAAATCCTCGAAGGCGAAGACCTTGTCGATCACGGGTGTGAGCAATCGATCTGCCGTCATTTGGTTGATGTGCGTCAGCGCACGGGTTACGGCTTCGCTGTCGGGCTCGATGCCCAACTCCGGGCAGCCGGTGAAATCCAGCACGCAATGGCGGAAGAACTGCAGGTGCTTCTTGAACGCGGCGCAAGCCGGGAACGCCGTGTCATTGCCACCGTTGTTACCATACAGTATCAATTTGCCACGTGCTGCGGCGATATCACCGAGCAGTTTCATCTGCGGGCCGGCGCACTGGTCGAGAATCACCTCCACGCCCTTGCCTTCGGTATAGCGCTCCACCTCCAGCACCAGATCCTGTTCCTCGGTGACGATCACCTTGTCGGCGCCCAGGCCGCGCAGGAACTCGCGATCATCGGCCGAGCCGGTAGACACGATGACCTTGGCGCCCAGCACCTTGGCCAGTTGCACGGTCTGCGGGGCCAGGCAGTGGCTGGCCTCGGTGATCAGCACATGCTGCCCAGGCTTGAGCTGAGCCAGATCCATCAGCGCCAGGTAGCCGAACAGCAGCCCGGTGTAGTGCACGCTGGCCTCGACGGGGCTGAGCACCTCGGGGTAACGGGTCAGGGCATGGCTGGGCATCAGCACCAGATCACCCCAGGTCGGGTAACGGTTCGGCGTGCTCGCCGGGAAGCCGGCGACGGGGGTGCCCAGCTCGAAGGCGTCGACGCCCTCGCCCAGTGCGGCCACGGTACCGGCCAACTCGAAACCTGTGCCCGCTGGCAGGCGGGCCTGTTCGGCGGCCAGGTTCTGACGCCACATCACGTCCTTCCAACCAAGCCCGACGGCCTGAACGCGCACCAGCACCTCACCGGGGCCGGGCACGGGCGTCGGAACCTCTTCGTACTGGAGCACATCGGCATCGCCGAACTTATGAAAACGGATCATGCGGGACATCGCTTACCTCAACGCTC
Organism: Pseudomonas sp. NCHU5216; assembly: GCF_052156495.1. Classification (NCBI taxonomy): domain Bacteria; kingdom Pseudomonadati; phylum Pseudomonadota; class Gammaproteobacteria; order Pseudomonadales; family Pseudomonadaceae; genus Pseudomonas; species Pseudomonas sp. NCHU5216. Next base: position 93,452 of record NZ_JBQLIX010000003.1, read on the forward strand.
GATCGCGGCTTGACACTTCATTGAGTGGGGACTTTATCCGCTGTATGACACCGGCACTATCGGCTGCCATCGATAGTCGTCATGCCTGGCAGTGATTCGGCGCCTTTCAATCCGCCGTGCACTGACCTTACTATGCCCACGCACAGGCTCTCATTTGCAACGCAGTGCTGACAAGGCCAGTTTCCCTCGAATGGTATCCGAATGAATCGCAACGATCTGCGTCGCCTCGACCTGAACCTGCTGATCGTCTTCGAGACGCTGATGCACGAGCGCAGCGTGACGCGCGCCGCCGAGAAGCTGTTCCTGGGGCAACCGGCCATCAGCGCGGCGCTGGCGCGCCTGCGCACCCTGTTCGACGATCCGCTGTTCGTACGCACCGGCCGCAGCATGGAGCCGACCCCACGGGCGCAGGAGATCTTCGCCCTGCTCTCGCCGGCGCTGGACTCCATCTCCACGGCGGTCAGCCGCGCTGCCGACTTCGACCCGGCCACCAGCACTGCGGTTTTCCGCATCGGCCTCTCTGACGACGTCGAGTTCGCCCTGCTGCCAGCTCTGCTGCGCCGCCTGCGCGCCGAGGCGCCGGGCGTAGTGCTGGTGGTTCGCCGCACCAACTACCTGATGATGCCCGGCCTGCTGACCTCCGGCGAGATTTCCGTGGGCGTGGCCTACACCGACGAGTTGCCCGCCAACGCCAAGCGCAAGGTGCTGCGGCGCAGCAAGGCCAAGCTGCTGCGCGCCGATTCCATCCCCGGCGCGCTGAGCCTGGACGACTACTGCAACCGCCCCCATGCCCTGGTGTCCTTCGCCGGTGACCTGACCGGCTTCATCGATGACGAACTGGCCAAGCTCGGGCGCAAGCGCCATGTGGTGCTGGCCGTGCCGCAGTTCAATGGCCTGGGCACCTTGCTGGCGGAAACCGACATAGTCGCCAGCGTGCCGGACTACACCGCCGCCGCCCTGACCGCCGCTGGCGGTTTGCGTGCCGAGGATCTGCCGCTGCAGACGCAGACCTTCGAGCTGCACATGGCCTGGCGCGGCGCCCAGGACAACGACCCGGCCGAGCGCTGGCTGCGTTCGCGCATCCAGATGTTCTGTGGTGACCCGGATAGCCTGTAGCGCACCTCAGGCGCTACATTTCACCGATTGGCGAATGTCTCGGTGCATTACTGTTTTTAATGCAGGTTCGCTATTTATTAGCAAAATCGTCGAGAAGGTAGCCTTTCCGCGTCGAAGGGGTGCGATCGGCCTTTGAAGATCCGCTACCGCAACCGGATGAGGCGTGAGCGAAATCACCCGCGCCCGTGATGAATGAACCTTGATACCGGTGGCGCCCCATCAATCACAGCAGCACCGCAAACGCTCCATAATCATTGCCGGTGATATTGAACTTCATGGCGTTCGATTAGTCGCTCGCCGTGCCTCGCCGCAGACTCCGCCCATCCACAAATCCGACTGGCGGAGTCATCTATGGAACAGTTTCACAAGAACATCTGGATATTCCCCCTGGCCCTCGCCGGCGCTCTGCTGCTGAGCGGCTGCGAGCAAGCCCCGCAGGCCCAGGCGCAAATGCCGGCACCCAAGGTCAGTGTGGCCGAGGTCATCGAGCAACCGGTCAACGAGTGGGATGAGTTCACCGGCCACCTGGAAGCGCCGCAATCGGTGGAGATTCGTCCGCGCGTGTCCGGCTACATCGACCGCGTGGCCTTCGATGAAGGCAGCCTGGTGAAGAAAGGCGATCTGCTGTTCCAGATCGACCCGCGCCCCTTCCAGGCCGAGGTCAAGCGCCTCGAAGCGCAGTTGCAGCAGGCCCGCGCCAACCAGGCTCGCGCCGTCAACGAAGCCCGCCGTGGCGAACGTCTGCGCCAGAGCAACGCCATCTCCGCAGAACTGGCCGACGCCCGCGCCAGTGCCGCCAGCGAAGCGCAAGCACAGGTTGCGGCTATCCAGGCGGAGCTGGACAACGCCCGTCTCAATCTGGATTTCACCCGCATCACCTCGCCCATCGATGGCCGCGTAAGCCGCGCCGAAATCACCCGCGGCAACCTGGTCAACGCCGGTGAAAGCCTGCTGACCTCGGTGGTGTCCACCGACAAGGTCTACGCCTACTTCGACGCCGATGAGCGCGCCTTCCTCAAGTACACGGAACTGGCCCATGACGCCGGCACCGATGCCCGTGGCGCCAGCCCGGTGTACCTGGGTCTGTCCGACGAGGCCGGTCACCCGCATCTTGGCCAGCTGGACTTTCTCGACAACCAGGTCAACCCGCGCACTGGCACCATCCGTGGTCGCGCCGTGTTCGACAATCAGGACGGCCGTTTCACCCCGGGCCTCTACGCACGCCTGAAACTGGTGGGCAGCAAGCCCTATGCCGCCACCCTGATCAAGGACGAAGCGGTGGGCACCGATCTGGGCAAGAAGTATGTGCTGGTGCTCGGTGACGACAACACCGTGGCCTACCGCTCCATCGAACTGGGGCCGAAGCTCGAAGGCCTGCGCATCGTCCGCAGCGGCCTGAGCAAGGGCGAGAAGATCGTCGTCAACGGCCTGCAGCGCGCCATGCCCGGCGCCACCGTTGACCCGCAACCCGTGGCCATGGCCGATGCCGACACCCTGGCGCAACTGGCACGTATGCGTGAGGCCGCCGCCGAGAGCCAGTCACCCCGCCTTGCCGCCGAACGTACCGATATTCGCTCGCCGCGCGGCTGATCACGCCCGCGACTCAAGGACAGACCCATGAATTTCTCGCAATTCTTCATCCAGCGGCCGATCTTCGCCGCCGTGCTGTCGCTGCTGATCCTGATCAGCGGCGCCATCTCGCTGTTCCAGTTGCCGATCAGCGAATACCCGGAAGTGGTGCCGCCCACCGTGGTGGTACGTGCCAACTTCCCTGGCGCCAACCCCAAGGTGATCGGTGAGACCGTGGCCTCGCCGCTGGAGCAGGCCATCGTTGGCGTCGAAGGCATGCTCTACATGTCGTCGCAGTCGACCAACGACGGCAAGCTGACCCTGACCGTGACCTTCGCTCTGGGCACCGATCTGGACAACGCCCAGGTGCAGGTGCAGAACCGCGTCACCCGCACCATGCCGACGTTGCCCACCGAAGTGCAGCGCCTCGGCGTGACCGTGGACAAGGCCTCCCCCGACCTGACCATGGTGGTGCACCTGACCTCGCCGGATAACCGCTACGACATGCTCTACCTGTCCAACTACGCCGCGCTCAACGTCAAGGACGAGCTGGCGCGCCTGGACGGCGTGGGCGACGTGCAACTGTTCGGCATGGGCAACTACTCGCTGCGCGTCTGGCTGGATCCGAACAAGGTGGCCTCGCGTGGGCTGACCGCCAGCGATGTGGTCAACGCCATCCGCGAACAGAATCGCCAGGTTGCCGCCGGTGCCCTCGGCGCGCCGCCGTCGGATGCTGGCAACAGCTTCCAGTTGTCGATCAACACCCAGGGCCGCCTGGTCACCGAGGAAGAGTTCGAGAACATCATCATCCGCGCCGGCGAAGACGGCGAGATCACCCGTCTGCGCGATATCGCCCGGGTAGAGTTGGGCTCCAACCAGTACGCCCTGCGCTCGTTGCTGAACAACAAGCCAGCCGTGGCCATCCCGGTGTTCCAGCGCCCCGGCTCCAATGCCATCGCCATCTCCAACGAGGTGCGGGCACGCATGGCCGAGCTGAAGCAGAGCTTCCCGCAGGGCATGGACTACGAGATCGTCTACGACCCGACCATCTTCGTTCGCGGCTCCATCGAGGCAGTGGTGCACACCCTGCTCGAAGCCATCGTGCTGGTGGTGCTGGTGGTGATCCTGTTCCTGCAGACCTGGCGCGCCTCGATCATCCCGCTGGCCGCCGTGCCGGTGTCGTTGATCGGCACCTTCGCCGTGATGCACCTGTTCGGCTTCTCCCTCAATGCCCTGTCGCTGTTCGGCCTGGTGCTGGCCATCGGCATCGTGGTGGACGACGCCATCGTAGTGGTGGAGAACGTCGAGCGTAATATCGCTCTGGGCAAGTCGCCGGTCGAAGCCACGCGCCAAGCCATGAAGGAAGTCACCGGCCCCATCATCGCCACCGCCCTGGTGCTGTGCGCGGTGTTCGTGCCGACTGCGTTCATTTCCGGCCTCACCGGGCAGTTCTATCAGCAGTTCGCGCTGACCATCGCCATCTCCACGGTGATCTCGGCGATCAACTCGCTGACCCTGTCGCCGGCATTGGCTGCCGTGCTGCTGAAAGATCACCATGCTCCCAAGGATGGCTTCTCGCGCCTGCTCGACAAGCTGTTCGGTGGCTGGTTGTTCGGCCCGTTCAACCGCGTGTTCGACCGCGCCAGCCATGGCTACGTCGGCACCGTGCGCCGTGTGCTGCGCGGTAGCAGCATCGCCATGCTGGTCTACGGCGGCCTGCTGGTGCTCGGTTACCTGGGTTTCTCCAGTACCCCCACCGGCTTCGTGCCACAACAGGACAAGCAGTACCTGGTGGCCTTCGCCCAGTTGCCCGATGCCGCCACCCTCGACCGTACCGAAGCGGTGATCAAGCGCATGAGCGATATCGCTGCCAAGTACCCAGGCGTGGAGAACACCGTGTCCTTCCCCGGGCTGTCGATCAACGGCTTCACCAACAGCCCGAACAGCGGCATTGTTTTCGTCACGCTGAAGGACTTCGACCAGCGCAAGGATCCGTCCATGTCGGCCTCCGCCATCGCAGGCGCGCTCAACGGCCAGTTCAGCGAGATCCAGGACGCCTATATCGCCATCTTCCCGCCACCCCCGGTACAAGGCCTGGGCACTATCGGCGGCTTCCGCCTGCAGATCCAGGATCGCGGCAACCTGGGCTATGAGGAGCTGTACACGCAAACCCAGAACATCCTCAACAAGGCTCGCCAGTTGCCGGAGCTGAACCCCATGTCGGTGTTCACCAGCTATCAGGTCAACGTGCCACAGGTCGATGCCGTCATCGACCGCGAGAAGGCCAAGACCCATGGCGTGGCCATCGATGACATCTTCGACACCCTGCAGGTGTACCTGGGTTCGCTGTATGCCAACGACTTCAACCGCTTTGGCCGCACCTACCAGGTCAACGTCCAGGCCGACCAGCAGTTCCGTCTGGAGCCGGAGCAGATCGGCCAGCTCAAGGTGCGCAACAACCGTGGCGAGATGGTGCCGCTGTCCACCTTCGTCAAGGTGGATGACAGTTCGGGCCCGGATCGGGTGATGCACTACAACGGCTTCCTCACCGCCGAGATCAACGGTGCCGCCGCGCCGGGCTACAGCTCCGGCCAGGCCGAGGCCGCCATCGCCCGCCTGCTGGATCAGGAATTGCCCAACGGCATGACCTACGAGTGGACGGATCTGACCTACCAACAGATTCTCGCCGGCAACACCGCCGTGTTCATCTTCCCGCTTTGCGTGCTGCTGGCTTTCCTCGTGCTGGCTGCCCAGTACGAAAGCTGGAGTCTGCCGCTGGCGGTGATCCTGATCGTGCCGACCGTGCTGCTGTCGGCCATCACCGGGGTGATCCTGGCCGGTAGCGACAACAACATCTTTACCCAGATCGGCCTGATCGTACTGGTGGGCCTGGCGTGCAAGAACGCCATCCTCATCGTCGAGTTCGCCAAGGAGAAACAGGAAGAAGGCCTCGATCGCGTCGCTGCAGTGCTGGAAGCCTGCCGCCTGCGTCTGCGTCCGATCCTGATGACCTCCATCGCCTTCATCATGGGCGTGGTGCCGCTGGTGCTCTCCTCCGGCGCCGGTGCCGAGATGCGCCATGCCATGGGCGTGGCGGTGTTCAGCGGGATGATTGGCGTGACCTTCTTCGGCCTGCTGCTGACGCCGGTGTTCTACGTGCTGATCCGCGCCTTCGTGGAGAAACGCCAAGCGCGCAAAGTCGCCCGCCTGCAGGAGGTGCACGCATGAAGGCCTTTACTCCCGCCCTGCTCGCCCTGGCCCTGTCGGCCTGCGCTGTAGGCCCTGACTATCGCGCACCCGAAACCGACCCGGCGCGCATTGCCGCGCTGGAGGCCGGCGACTACGACCGCACCCGCTTCGAGGCGGCCTGGTGGCAGCAGTTCGACGACCCGACGCTGAACCAGTTGGTGCAGCGCTCGCTGGCCGACAACCGTGAACTGCGCGTGGCCTTCAGCCGCCTGCGCGCGGCGCGGGCCATTCGCGATGACGTGGCCAACGATCGTTTCCCCACCGTCACCAGCCGTGCCAGTGGCGAATTCGGCAAGGCCCAGCAGCCACCGACCACCGAGCAGCGCGTGCGTCAGGAGCGCTACGACCTGGGCCTGGACACGGCCTGGGAGCTCGACCTGTTCGGCCGCATCCAGCGCCAACTGGAGGCTAGCGAAGCGCGCATCGAGGTGGCCGAGGCCGACTACTACCAGATTCAGGTCAGCCTGATCGCCGAGCTGGTGGATGCCTACGGCACCTTGCGCGGCGCGCAGCTACGTGAACACATCGCCCTGGAAAACCTGAAGAACCAGCAGGAATCGCGTGCCATCACCGAACAGTTGCGCGATGCCGGTATCGGCAGCGAGCTGGACGTGCTGCGCGCCGATGCCCGCCTGGCGGCGGTGGAAGCCAGCGTGCCGCAGTTGCAGGCACAGCAGGTACGGGCGCGCAACCGCATCGCCACCCTGCTCGGCCAGCGCCCGGAGCAACTGGAGGTGGATCTGTCGCCCAAGCCGCTGCCAGCCATCGCCAAGGCTCTGCCGATTGGCAACCCGGCCGAGCTGCTGCGCCGACGCCCGGACGTGCAGGCCGCTGAGCGGCAACTGGCGGCAGCCACCGCCGAAGTCGGCGTGGCCACGGCCGACCTGTTCCCACGGGTGAGTTTGTCGGGCTTTCTCGGCTTTACCGCCGGGCGCGGCTCGCAACTGGGCGCCTCGGCCGCACGGGCCTGGGCCGTGGCACCGAGCATAAGCTGGGCCGCATTCGACCTGGGCAGCGTGCGCGCACGTCTGCGCGGTGCCGAAGCCGAGGCCGACGGTGCCCTGGCGCAGTACGAGCAACAGGTGCTGCTGGCGCTGGAAGAGTCGGAGAACGCCTTCAGCGATTACGGCAAGCGCCAGCAACGCCTGATCGCTCTGGTACGACAGGTCGAAGCCAGCCGTGCGGCGGCGCAGCAGGCGGCGATTCGTTACCGCGAAGGCACCGTGGACTTCCTCGTGCTGCTCGATGCCGAGCGCGAGCGCCTGGCCGCCGAAGACGCCCAGGCGGCGGCCGAGGTGGAGCTATACAGCGGCATCGTCGCCATCTACAAGGCGCTGGGTGGCGGCTGGCAGCCACAGGCCTGAAGTCTCTCTCCTGGGAGCGGCTCAGCTCCGCCGCTCCTTTAGCCCCGGGCGCGCATTGCGTGCTCGGGGCTTTTTTATGGCGCTTCGCAGTTGGAATGCTTGTATTGGGTGTGAGCCGTGGTGCCGAACTCGGCATGGCCCGGCGGACTGTTCGCTTAGGCTCCTGAGTCCGCCCTACGGCTGCCCCCCCATCAAGCACACAGAGTCGCGGGGCATCGGGCCATGGCCTATCGCGAATGAGCTCGCTCCTACACAGGGGCAGCGTTCACTCCGTCTGGTCGCACTCGACGCGGTTGCGCCCCCGTTGCTTGGCCCGGTACAAGGCGGCATCGGCCCGCTCCAGAAGCTGCTGCCGATCATGCTGCGGCGTGGCCTGCATGACCGCCACGCCGATGCTCAGGGTGACCTGACCATAGGGCGAGCCGCTGTGCGGCAGATTCAGGGCGCGCACCGCCGCGATCAGCTGCTCGGCCCGCTGCAGCGCACCGGCCAGATCGGTCATGGGCGCGAGAAAGACGAACTCCTCACCACCATAACGGGCGACGAAATCCGTCGAGCGGCCAAGTGTCGCTTCCAGCGCCTGGGCAATCTGGCGCAGGCAGGCATCCCCCAGCGGGTGGCCGTAGAGGTCGTTGTAGGGCTTGAACCAGTCCACGTCCAGAACGGCCAGAGCCAACGGCGTGGCATTGCGTTGGGCCTGATGCCATTGCTGAGCGAGCATGGCATCGAACTGCCGACGGTTGCCGATGCCCGTCAGCGCATCGGTCATGCTCAGGTTTTCCAGGCGTTGATTGAGCACCTGCAGCTCTTGTGTGCGTTCTTGCACACGCTGCTCCAGCTCACGTTCGGAGCGCTGCAGGCTGTCCACCAGTTGCTCCTGAGCCTGCAGCAGTTGCGCCTGGGCCCGCATCTTTTCCTGGCGCATGACGTTGATACGGTCGGCCAGGGCGAAGGCCAGCAGGAGCATTTCCAGCGATGAGCCCAGTTGCAGGCCGTCGACCGTAAACACGTTGGTCGGCAGGATGCCCATGGCGCGCAACGTGGTGCTGGCCCCGCCGAGTATCAGCAGGCCAAAGGCGGCGAGAAAGAAATAGGCGCTGCGCTGCCGTTTCAGGGCACAGGCGACGGCAATGGCGATCATCATCAGCGCTGTCAGCAGGTTGAGCACGATGGCCACCCGGGACACCTGAGGCAAGGCCAGGGCGTAGATCAGTGGCGAGACCAGATACAGGGCGATCATCGCCAGCAGCAGACGGTCGCCCCAGGGCAGCAAACGCGGGGTCTGCAGCATCTGCCGCATGAACAGCATCAGCGCGCACAAGGCCAGCGACGCGCTGCTGTAGTAGGCGACATTGGAGTTGAGCGTGAAGCCGAACAGGCTCCAGTCCGGCGCCATGCCGTTCTTGATGGTCAAAAGGCCCACGGCGCTGAGCACGAAAGTCACGTACAGCAGGTAGATGCGCTCGCGCAGGGCGATGAACAACATCAGGTTGAACAGGATCATCGCCACCGCGATGCCCATGTAACCACTGCGTGCCATGTAGTCATCACGCTCGTAGGCTTGAAAGGCTTGCGGCGACCAGAGTTGCAACGGCACCAGCAGTCCGATGCTCGACTGCACGCGCAGGTAGATCACCTGCTGCGAGCGCGCCGGCAGTGCGACCGGGAAGACGAAATTGCGATTGTCGTAGGCCTTGGTGGTGAATGGCCGGTCGGCACCGGTCAACCAGCCGCGATAACCACCCTGCCCGTCCGGAATGTAGGCATCGACCTGGGAGATACGCGGGTTGTCCACCACCAACAGGCGCGTGAACGGCACATCGCTGGAATTGCCGAGTACCAGGCGAAACCAGTAGGCCGAACGGGTGAAGCCCAGAGCAAAGGATGCGCCGCTGCCTTGCTGGTAACGGAAGCGGCCCTCCTGCGCAGCGGCGCGCACTTCCTTCAGGGTCAAGGCCTGAGAGGGATCCTCCAGCATGCCGACATGGCGAGTCAGCGACACTGGCGCATCGCCAAGTTGCCCCCCATCCACAGGCAGCACATCGCCCAGCGCTGGCCATGACAGCAGCAGCCACAGCAACAGCCAGGCGAAGCGAAAACGGCGATCGATCTTCATGGGTGGCCAACGATGGGCGCGCGCAGCAGGCACTGCTCGTAGAGAAGCAAGGAAGAGCGGAGTCTACAAGACAAGCTCAGAAGCTGCCAAAACACGCGGGTCAAGGCGACGCCAACCGGTGCTCATGCGCGTGCCGCCGGTAAGCGCTGGCGGCAGAAGCCTTCGACCACGAGGTAGGTCAGCGGGCCGATGGAAACGAAGATGACAGTCAGGGCCAGGTAAGGCAGGACGGAAAGCCACGAACGCCCCTTGGCGCGTGCATCGCGATACATCCAGCATATGGCCAGCGCTGCCATCAGGTAGAGATCGATGACGACTTGCGCGGTATCCGGGCGCGACAGCAGTTGCAGACCGAAAGCCAGCAGCGACTGTTCGGTAACCGCCATGCTCCAGGCGGTATAGAGCGCAAAGGTCAGCAGGGTGACGAGCGCAAGGTAAGGTCGGTTCATGAGCGGCTCCTGAGCGATGGTGCCAGCAAATTAGTGATAGGCTCGCCTCTCGTTCAATGACCTCTGAGGTCATGGACGACGCCTCGCCCGAACTGCCAGAGTCCGTGCATGAACGCCCACCTTCCGCCACGAACGCCTGCCCTTGCCCCTGCTGGCTTGCAACTGCGCCAGTTGCGTCGCCAGGCCGGCCTCAGCCAACTCAATCTGGGGCTGATCTGCGGCATTTCCCAGCGCCACCTGAGCTGCATCGAAACCGGCCGCGCCAGGCCCAGCCCCGCGACTCTGCACGCCTTGCTGATGGCCCTGGAAGCTCCGCTGGAGCAATGCAACAGCCTGTTTCTGGCTGCCGGTTACGCGCCGCGCTATGGCACGTCACCGCTCGAGGCGCAGTCGCTCGCCGCCATTCGAGACGCCATCGGCCATATCCTGCACGCCAACAATCCGGCCCCGGCGATAGTGCTGGGCAGCCAATGGCAGGTATTGGCTGCCAATGCCAGCACGGCGGCACTGTTCGACTTGCTGGGACTGTCGGCAGATAGCGCCGATGAACTCAACCTGCTGGTCACCCTGTTGCAACCAGGCGGCCTGGGGGATCACCTGGTCAATGCCGATGAGATCCGCGCCCTCGCCTGGCAGCGCGCCTCACGTGAAGCACTGCAAGATCCCGAGCTGGCCAGACTGCTGGCAGGTTTACCGGCACCTTGCGCGCCGGCCGCAGTGCACGACGAACTTCCACCATTGGTGATGACGCGCATCGACTCACCCGAGGGGCCTTTGAGTTTTCTCTCCACCTTCACCACCTTTGGCATGCCGCTGGATATCACGGTGGCGTCGCTACGTATCGAGCACCTGATCCCGGCTGACCCACATACCTGGCGGGTCATGACCCAGGCGTACGAACGCTCGCAGGCTGCCCCGGCCTGAATGCACACCCAGCCAAAGACCTGCCGACTTCGGAATCAGCCATGACCCCCGACCAGATCGCCACCTTCTGCCTGAACCTGCCCGGTGCCCGCGAAGACTTCAAGTGGGGCAGCAACCGCGTGTTTTCCATCGCGGGCAACAAGATGTTCGCCATCCTCGATTTTCTCGGCGAGGATCTGGCCTTCAAGGTCGACAGCGAGCTGTTCCTGGGTTACGTGGATCGCCCCGGCATTCGCCCTGCGCCCTACCTGGCGCGCGCACACTGGATCAGCATGAGTGCCCGGCAGTTGCCTCTGGGCGAGGCGGAATTGCGCCAATTGCTCACCCGCTCCCATCAGTTGGTGGTGCGCCGCCTGCCCAAACGCTTGCAACCGGGGCTGCTGCTATAGAGGTGGCATCTGCAGGCGGATGACTCGCCGCTGCTGCAGGCTGACCGGCGACTCGAAGGCCTGGTGGTAGTACTGCCTGGCCAGACGACTTATCAACCCCGTGCGCTGTGCCTGCGGCAACAGTTCCTGCAACAAGCGATGCAGTTCCGGGCGTGCCGGCGAGACATAGAGAATGTGATCCTGTGCATAGGTGAACAGCAGGTTCCGCTCTACCTCCAGGTCGACATGCTGCTTCCATTCCAGCGCCATCTCGTGGGCGCCACGGGGCAGATAGTCGATCCGCCGCGTCGGCGACGCCACCATGCGGTAGAGCCGCTTCCAGTCACCGTCGATGCTCACCACCGGCAGGCCATTGCTTTCCCAGATGGCTCTGTCCGCCCAGGCCGTGCCCATGCCCGCCACCCGCTGCAGGCGGCGGAAATCCTCCAGGCTGTGCACCGGGTCGTACAGCGCCTGGCTGCCCTTGGGGATAAACAGGATGCGTTGATTGACCAGATTGTCGGTGATATCCACCCTTACCGGCAGAAACCTGCGATTGCGTTCGGCCGTCGGCCCGAGGATCAGCGCGCTGATGTCTCCACGTTGCAGCATGAGTTCCAGGCGCTTCATCGGTAGGTCGACAAGCTCCCGCACCTCGACGGCATGCCCGCCCAAGGCCAAGGTCTGCTCGAGCACGAGCCGAGTATAGGCCAGCGACTCGGGCGTACCGCCCAGGGTCAGTTGCACCCCGGCAGCGGCCTGCGCGGAGCCTGCGAGCCAGCCCAGCAGACACAGACCCAGCGCCCGTAAACCGGTCGCGAGACGTGGTCTGGCAATGGCTGCACCGAGGTTTCTCATTGTTCGCATGACACCTTGCTCTCGCCAGGCTGGCGGATCCGGGGCGTCAACATAGTCGCTTACCGCGGTTTCATGCCAGCGAGCCTTGCAACCTGTGCGGTTACTGGAGGGGTAACGGAATGTAGCGAGCGAGGTAGGCACCATCGAGCCACAGAAGATCGATCCAGAACACTTGATGTGCGGCGATGATCAGCCAGAACGGTATCTGGTAGGAAAGCTTGCGCGTCTTGTGGCGAAACACCTGTTGCGCCAGCAGAGCGCCCGGCCAGCCACCGGCCAGTTCGACCAGATGCAGGGTCTGCTCCGGTGTACGCCGCCGGCCCTGCTGGGCACTGCGTTTGTCCTGCCAGTACTGCACGAAGCTCAGCGCACTGGCCAGCAGGTAGAGCGGCAATACCCACCACAGGGCACCGCCCAGTTGCAGCAGCGCACCCACCAGCGGCAACGCACAAAGCGACAGGAACAGCACGGCCTTGGCGCCGAAATGCTGAATCGTGCCTTCGCCCTGCTGCCGTCGCGTACTCCGAGAGCCCTTGCCTGGCTCGCGACTGCCAACCGTCTGCCTGGCTGCCGGCTTACGGCGAATGGCCTGGCGATCCAGACTCAATTCACCCGCCAGACGCATGTGCTCGGCGCGCGGCCTGCCCTGCGGGTCACGCCCCTCGATATAGAACACCTCATCCCCTGCCTGGGGACGGCGCTCCCCACGCATCACCGAGATATGGGCGAACAGCTCGGCACCGCCACCCTGCGGCTGGATGAAACCAAAGCCCTTGGCGTCGTCCCAGCGTTGCAGACGCCCCTTGCGCTCATTGCCGATCACGGTTGCGCGGTGCTCCAGTCGATCAGGTGCAATTGCCAGGTGGCCAGGATCACCAGGCCGAAGGCGATGCGGTACCAGGCGAACACGGCGTAGCTGTGGTTGGCGATGAACCTGAGCAAGACGCGCACGGTGATCATCGCCACGATGAAGGTGGTGACGAACCCAATGGCGAAGATCGGCAGGTCGTCGAGGTGCAGGATGTCACGGTACTTGAACAGCGAGTAGACCGTGGCCGCCACCATGGTCGGCATCGCCAGGAAGAAGGAGAACTCGGTGGCCGCCTTGCGCGACAGGCCGAACACCAGGCCGCCGATGATGGTCGCGCCGGAGCGCGAGGTGCCAGGAATCAGCGCCAGGCACTGGGCGAAACCAACCTTCAGGGCCAGCTTCCAGTTCATGTCATCCACCGTTTCGGCCTTGGTCGCATGCTCGCGCTTCTCCGCCCAGAGCATGATCAACCCACCGACGATCAGCGCCGTGGCCACCGTGATCGGGTTGAACAGCCAATGCTCGATCAGATCGGCGAAGGCCAGGCCGAAGATCACTGCCGGAATGAACGCCAGCAGCAGGTTGAAGGTGAACCGCTGAGCCTTGCGCTCGCGCGGCAGGCCCACGACCACGCCGAGCACGCGGGCACGGAACTCCCACATCACGGCCAGAATGGCACCGAGCTGAATGATGATCTTGAATGCCGTGGCCGTCTGGCCGTTGAAGCCCAGCAGGTCGCCTACCACGATCAGGTGGCCAGTGCTGGAAATCGGCAAGAACTCGGTAAGCCCCTCGACTACGCCCAGAATCAGGGCCTGAAAGGCCATCCAGATATCCATTGACTCCCCCAAGAAATACGGCAATGCGCTGCTTTGAATTTTTCCCGCCCCTGGGACAGACGCGTTATGGAGAGGTTCCTGCGTATCAGGGGCTGCTTTCGACCGGGCGAGATGCTATCAGACAAAGGTCGCGAAGGCGGCAGCCTTATGCCGATAGCGTGCAGAGTACCTTCCTAAGGTTTCCATGAGCCGCCTCTGGCTCATGCTAGTGCGGGGCATCACCGTGCTAATCAAGCACCTGGCCGAGGAACTGAATCGGCAGTTCCGCGTTTGATCCAGACTGACTTGGCGCTACAATCGCGCCCTTTTTACTTGGGGGGTGATCCATGTCCTGGCTCGAATTGCTGGCCGCCGGCCTTGGCATCATCTCGGTCTGGCTGACCGTCAGGCAGAACCCCTGGTGCTGGCCCATCGGGCTGGTCATGGTGCTGCTCTATACCTGGCTGTTCTACGACTGGCGGTTGTATTCCAATCTGCTGTTGCAGGTGCTGTTCGCCGCGCTGCAGCTCTATGGCTGGTGGCAATGGACGCGCGGCGGCGAGCGCCATGAAGGGCGTCAGGTGAGCATGCTGCCCATGCCGGGCGTTGTTCGTGACCTGGCAGCGGGACTGCTGGGTGCCCTGCTGCTGGGCTATTCGATGGCCACCTTCACCGATGCCAGCGCCCCCTGGCTGGACGCCGCCCTCACTGCCTTCAGCCTGGTGGCGCAGTGGTGGATGGCGCAGAAACGCGCGCAATGCTGGGTGCTATGGATAGTGGTGGATCTGTGCTACGTGGCGTTCTTCATCGCCACCGAACTCTACCTGACCGCCGTGCTCTACGCCGTGTTCACCCTGCTGGCCATCAGCGGCTGGCTCGGCTGGCGCAAGGATCTGGCGTTGCGGTCGGCCGCATGAAGGTCGTGGTGCTGACCGGGCCGGAGTCCACTGGCAAGAGCTGGCTGTCGCAGCGTATCGCCCAGCACTTCGGCGGGCGTGTGGTCGGCGAATACGTGCGCCACTTCATCGAGCGCGAGCAGCGCGACACCTGCTACGCCGACATTCCTGTGATTGCCCGTGGGCAACTGGCCTGGGAAGATCAGGCCCGGACCGAGCGCCCTCACCTGCTGATTCTCGACACCCACCTGCTCAGCAATATCCTCTGGAGCCGCAGCCTGTTCGGCGCCGTGCCCGACTGGCTGGAGACGGAACTGCTGCGCCGACATTACGACCTGCACCTGCTGCTCGACCCGCGTGGCGTGCCCTGGTGCGACGACGGCCAGCGCTGCCAACCGGAGCTTCAGGATCGTCTGGACTTCCACCAGGCCTGCCAGCACTGGCTGCAGAGCACGAACCAGACGTTCCATACGGTTGGCGGTGACTGGGAACAGCGCTGGCAGACGACCCAGCGTCAAGTCGCTGCCCTGCTCGCCTCAGACGAAGAGCACACTGGCCCAGGCCAGTAGCAGGCTGAGGCACACTACCAGGGTCAGCGGCGTGCGTAACGCCGGATACCACTTCGGCGCCAGGCCGACACGCACCGCGTGCAGATCGGCCAGGTACAGGCCGCTGAAGGCGAACAGGAAGATCGGCAGCACCAGGCTGGTGGTCAGCCCACTGGCAATCGCCACCCAACCCAGCAGCGGTGGAATCACCGACAGCCCGAGCTGCAGTTGCGCCTGGCTCTCGCTCGCCTCGGCACGCATGGCCAGGCCCCAGTGGATCGCCCCCATGAATGCCAGGATCACCGCCGCGTAGTCGAGCACAGCCTCGAGCACGAAGGCGCGCCAGCCCAGTGGGATCAGCCAGATTCCCAGCGCCCCGAAGACGAAAGGCAGCAGCCCGGCATAGCCCAGCAAAAGGGCCAACTGTGGAGGTTTCTCGGCCTCGAACGGATGCATGAGCCTGTCCTTGCATGGTGGGTTCGCTTGCACCTTAGCAGCCTCGCGCCCGACATGCCGCAGAGAAGCAGAGACAAAAGTGCAAGAAATGGCTCGTCTACAATTGATGGCAACTTGCCAACAGAGTAAGGGCTTGGCATAACAGCACCCTTAAAAAGAACTCCATTGAAGGAGACCCCCGATGCGCCTGCTCCGCCGAGTTTTCAAACTGGTTCTGTTGCTGGCGCTGATCGCCCTGGCAGTCGTCCTCTACTACGTCGCCAACCCGAACCTGCCCAGCTATCAGCAACCCGAGCAGTTGCATTACCTGGATCAGTGGTCGGAGACCGATCGCCAGACCTACTACTACACGCCGCAGGGTACGCAGCTCAAGGGCATGCGTTACGACTGGTTCACCGCCCTGGAAATGCCCTTCGGTACGAGCCGGTTCGCCCGCCCGGAGTACCTGGCCCGCTTCGGTCTGCTCATCGACCCCAACCAACGGCCCAGCGCGCTGAATCCCGGCAATCTGCCAGTCGGTTTCACCCGTCACGAGGACAGCGAGAGCGGCGAACAGTACCTGGATATCAGTTGCGCTGCCTGCCACACCGGCGAGCTGCGTTATCGTGGCCAGGCCGTGCGCATCGACGGCGGCGCCGCCCTGCATTCCCTGGCCTCGACGGTGCCGACCCTGCGTGGCGGCGGCTTCGGCCAGGCGTTGGGCATGAGCATGCTCTTCACCTACTACAACCCGCTGAAATTCCGCCGCTTCGCCCGCGAGGTGCTGGGCGAGCAGTACCCGCAGGGGCGCGAGCGCCTGCGTGAAGACTTCAAGCAGGTGCTCGACGCGCTGCTGGCAACCGCCGCCAACGACTGGCACCGTGGCCTCTACCCCACCGAAGAAGGCTTCGGCCGTACCGATGCCTTCGGCCGTATCGCCAATACCGTGTTCGGCGACGCCATCGACCCGGCCAACTATCGCATCGCCAACGGCCCGGTCAGCTACCCGCAACTCTGGGACATCTGGAAGTTCGACTGGGTGCAATGGAACGGCTCGGCCATGCAACCGATGGCGCGCAACGTTGGCGAAGCCCTTGGCGTGGGCGCCACCCTGCAGTTGCTCGACGACCATGGCCAAGCCATTCCCGAGGCCGACCGCTACGCCTCCAGCGTGCGCCTGCAGGATCTGCATACCCTCGAGGAAACGCTCCAGCGCCTGCAACCGCCGCACTGGCCTGAGGAGGTGCTGGGCAAGATCGATCTGCCACTGGCCAGCCAGGGCAAGGCGCTGTTCAGCGAGAACTGCGCCCGCTGCCACGCGCCGGATCCCACGCCCGTCGATCGGCGTCTGGCACCCAGCCGTGATCCCGAATGGCACATGCATATCGTGCCGCTCAGCGTGATCGGCACCGACCCGACCACCGCCGACAACATCGCCGATCATCGCTTCGACATCAGCCGCCTGGGCTGGACCAAGGCCGAGCTGAGCAAGCTGGATGTGCGCCTGTTCGGCTCCAGCCTCGACGAGGTGGACTTCAAGAGCATCTCCAGCGCCAAGGGCCTGGCCTACATCACCGCCTACGTGGAAAACCGCGCCTATCAGGACGCTGGTATCCCGCCACGGGAGCGTCAGGTGATGGACGGCTACGGCCTGCCCATTGGCGTGCAGGAGCTGCGCGGCTACAAGGCCAGACCACTGGATGGCATCTGGGCCACGCCGCCCTTCCTGCACAACGGTTCGGTGCCAACCCTGTTCCAGTTGCTCTCGCCGGTCTACGAGCGGCAAAGCAGTTTCTGGGTCGGCAGTTTCGAGTACGACCCCAAGTTCGTCGGCTTCCAGACCGAGAAATTTCCCGGCGGCTTCTTCTTCGATACCCGTGTGACCGGCAACGGCAACGGCGGTCATGAATTCCGCGATGGCTGTCGCCAGCAAGGCGTGATCGGCCGTGCCCTGTCCCCGGATGAGCGCCTGGCCCTGATCGAATACCTCAAGGTACTGGGCAACCCGCCGCTGGAAGCCCAGCTAAGCGACCTGCCGGTGCGCCCGAGCACGCCAGCCCCGAGCTGCGAAAGCTGATAAGAACGAGAAGAAGGAATCCACCCATGTTGAAAGCTTTCTGGCTCTGGCTTGGCCGTGTCCTTGGCAAACTCCTGCTCACCCTGGCGCTGCTCGGCCTGCTGGGCTGGGGGGCGGGCGAGCTTTATTACGCGCAGAAATTCTCCGGCCCGGTGGCCAATGAAGAGCAGATTCCGCCGGACGAGGCGGCGCTGACCCGCCTGATCATCGAGGACGCCGTGCGTGTGGTGGAGCAGCACCGCGACAACACTCGCGTTCTGCGTGATGCCCATGCCAAGGCCCACGGTTGCATGAAGGGCGAGGTACAGGTGCTCGACGACCTCGACGCCGACCTGCGCCAGGGGGTGTTCAGCGAGCCGGGCAAGACCTGGCAGGCCTGGGTGCGCCTGTCCAACGGCAACGCCTACCCGCAGTTCGACCGCGCCCGCGATGCCCGTGGCATGGCCATCAAACTGCTCGACGTACCGGGCGAGAAGCTCATGCGCAGCCCGGCGCATGCCGGCGAGCAAGACTTCGTGATGTTCAACCATCCGGTGTTCTTCGTTCGCGACGTGGCCGAATACCGCAGTAACTTCGCCGCCCAGGCCGATGGCAAGAAGGTGCTGGCCTTCTTCCCCAGTTGGGATCCTCGCACCTGGGAAGTCCGCCACCTGTTCATCGCCCTGAAAACCCTGGCGCCCGCGCCGCAAACCCCGGTGGCGACCACCTACAACTCCATTGCCCCCTACAAGCTCGGCCCGCTCAACATCAAATACCGTGTGGTGCCGGCACCACAGAACTGCCCACCCTATCAATTGCCCGAACAAAACCAGGCCCTGCCCAACTTCCTGCGTAATGCGCTTTACCAGCAACTATCGCTCGACCGCATGCCGGCCTGTTTCGAGCTGCAGGTACAAAAACAGAACGCCCAGTACTACATGCCCATCGAAGACCCGAGCGTGGAATGGAGCGAAAAGATCTCGCCATTTCAAACTGTGGCACGCATCACATTGCCACCGCAGGACTTCGACAGTCGTGAACAAAACCTGTTCTGCGACAATTTGTCCTTCAACCCCTGGCATGCACTTCCCGAGCACCGCCCCATCGGTGGCATCAACCGGCTGCGCAAGGCGGTATACGAGGCCGTCAGCGCCTACCGGCACGAGCGCAACGGCGCCCTGGAAGGTCAAACCGAGGCGCAACAGGAATAAAAAGACGCGGGAACTTCTGGTCGTAAAAGTTGCCTGCAAGCGTCGTTCTCAAATAACGCCTGCGGCACTTTTACGCAGTATGAAAACTTTTTCCGAATGGATGTGACTTAACACCTGAGTCCGCTCATCAACACACTTGAAAGGCCAGCAAAGATAAACCGCGGCCACCCTTTTTAGTTGATGGTAAGCATTCGGAGAACGCCACCATGAATACCCCATTACGTTTTAATGACGCACTGTTGATCGCCGACCGTGCTTTTCAACCCTTCCAATGCGTCGCCTGGAGCCCGCAGCAGGATGGCAGCGCCGTGGTCAGCATCAGCGTGATCGACCGCACCAGCACCCGCGTGCTCGGTCGCACTCAACTGTCCAGCGCCACCTACAGCGATCCGCAGCAACTGGCCGAAGCCCTCAACCGCTCCCGTGAGGAGTTGCGCAATCAGGGCTTCGACCTGGCTCCCTGGAGCATGCCGGCTTAACCTGCCGCCCGGGGCGCCCGCGTGGCGCCCCCAAAGGCCGCGAAATTGGCAAGATTCGTGGGCCTGATGTCCTTGTTGCCATCCCCCGCCTCAGCGCACACTGCCTCCCGTCCCCAGGAGGTTCCCCATGGATGCGCCCAGAACCATCGCCAGCCTGATCTACCCCGATGTCATGAGCCTCGACGTCACCGGGCCATTGCAGGTGTTCGCCTCGGCCAACGTCGAGCGCCAGCGCCAGGGCCTGCCGCCCGCCTACCAACTGCAACTGCTCGCCGACGAAGCGGGCCCGATCCGTACCTCGGCCGGTTTTCAACTGGTGGCCGATGGCAGTTGGCGTGAACGTGCGGCCGACTCGCTGGATACGTTGCTGATACCCGGCGGCCTGGGCGAAGCGGCGCAATGCCAGAACCTGGCCCTGCTGACCTGGCTGCGCGACAGCGAGCCGCGCATCCGCCGCCTGGGCTCGATCTGCTCGGGCGCACTGATCCTCGCCGCCACCGGCCTGCTCGATGGCCGCCGCGCCACCACCCATTGGGCCGATGCCGAAACCCTGCGCCAGGGCTACCCGCAGGTCGAAGTGCTCGCCGACTGCCTGCACACCTACGACCCCAAGGATCACGGCGGCTCGGCGCACCTGTTCACCTCCGCAGGTGTCACCGCCGGCATCGACCTGGCCCTGGCACTGGTGGAAGCCGATCAGGGGCGACCCATGGCGCTGGCCGTCGCGCGTCGCCTGGTGATGTTCCTGCGCCGCCCCGGTGGGCAGGCGCAATTCAGCGCCCTGCTCACCCCCGAACCCAGCCGCGTACCGCGCCTGACAGCCCTGCTCGAGTGGATCCCCCTCAACCTCGGCAGCGACCTGTCGCTCGAGGCGCTGGCCAACCAGGCGCACATGACACCGCGCACCCTGTCACGCCTGTTCGTCCAAGAACTGGGCATGGGCCCGGGGCGCTACGTCGAACGGGTACGCCTGGAGGCCGCCCGCCTGTTGTTACAGGACGCCCAGGCCTCGATCGCCACCGTGGCACGGCTGACCGGCTTCGGCCATCCGGAGAACCTGCGCCGCAGCTTTCACAAACATCTGGCCATCAGCCCGCAGGATTATCTGCAGCGCTTCGGCCAGCCAACCCCGGAGTCGGTCCATGCTTGAACTACGCCCCAACTGCGAATGCTGCGACCGCGACCTGCCAGCGGACACCCCGGACGCCCGCATCTGCTCCTTCGAGTGCACCTTCTGCGGCGACTGCGCCGAGTTGCGCCTGGCTGGGCATTGCCCCAACTGCGATGGCGAACTGGTGCGCCGCCCGATTCGCCCACCCGCCAAACTGATCAGCAACCCTGCTTCCAGCACTCGCGTGAGGAGAGCCACAGCATGCTGAAATTCTTCGCCAAGCTACGCGGCGACCAGGCACCACTGCCGCCCTTGCCACCGGCACGCCAGATCCCCCTGGCCTGGCTCGGCGGTTTTCTTGCCATTGGCAGCATCGCGGTCAGCGCCGACCTGCTCTCGGCCAGCCTGCTACTGGGTTCTTTCGGTGCATCCTGCGTGCTGGTGTTCGGCTACCCCGATCTGCCCTTCTCGCAACCGCGCAACGTGTTGCTGGGGCATGTCCTGAGCAGCCTGGTGGGCCTGCTCTGCCTGCATCTGCTGGGACCTGATACCTGGTCGCTGGCCATCGCGGTGGGCTCAGCCATTGCCCTGATGATGCTGACCCGCAGCGTGCATCCGCCGGCGGGCTCGAACCCGGTGATCATCTTTCTGGCCCAGCCGGGCTGGAGCTTCCTGCTGTTCCCCACGCTCAGCGGTGCGTTGATCCTTGTGCTGGTGGCGCTGCTGTACAACAACGCCACTCGGGCAGGGCGTTATCCCAAGTATTGGTGAGGGGAAAGGTTCTTTGTATCTTGCAGCGGTGTACTGCTTCCGAGCGACCGGCGTCCCGGTGCGGCCTAATTCTGCAGAACGCAATTTGGGCCGGCGGACTGTTCGCTGGCGCTCCTGAGTCCGCCCTACGCCTGGCTACCTAACGGGGATGCTCGCGAGCAGTACGCCGTTTGGCAGGGTATAACTGTGGTTCAGGCACGTACGGAGCCAGCCTAGGTTCCATGGCCAACCTCCCACGCCCATTCCGCCAAAAACAAAAAAGGCGCCGAACGTATCAGGCGCCTTTTCTGTTGGAGCTGTCGCGAATGTGCCTCAGTAGTAGGCATTCTCACGATTGCTGTGGTCGGTCACATCCCGCACGCCCTTGAGTTCGGGAATGCGCTCGAGCAGGGTCTTCTCGATGCCTTCCTTGAGGGTGTAGTCGGCCTGGCCGCAGCCCTGGCAACCACCGCCGAAACGCAGCACGGCGATACCCTCTTCCACCACGTCGACCAGCGATACCTGGCCGCCGTGGCTGGCCAGGCCCGGGTTGATCTCGGTCTGCAGATAGTAGTTGATGCGCTCGTTGAGCGGGCTGTCCTCGTTGACCATCGGCACCTTGGCATTCGGCGCCTTGATGGTCAGTTGGCCACCCATGCGGTCGGTGGCGTAGTCAACCACGGCATCTTCCAGGAAGGGCTCGCTGAGCGCGTCGATCCAGGCGGTGAAGCTGGCCAAGCCGACCGGGGTGTCTTCGGCTTTCTGTTCGCCCGGCTTGCAATAGGCGATGCAGGTTTCCGCGTAGGGCGTACCCGGCTGGGTGATGAAGATACGAATGCCGATACCCGGAGTGTCCTGCTTGCTCAGCAGCTCGGCCAGGTAGTCATGGGCGGCATCGGTAATGGTAATAGTGCTCATGGCAACTCCTCACGGTCATGCGGCGCAGTGTACGCCAAGTGACGCCGTGAATATAGTCCTACTAATTTACTCAGGATAGCGACTGCAGCGCTCGACGGCTTGAACGTGCCTCGACCCAGGCCTTGGCGCGCAGGAAGAAACGCCGCTCGATCCACTCGTAACTGCCCCACCCGGCCACTGCGATCAGCGGGATGCAGGCGGCGATGACTAGCGCCGGCGCGAGATCCAGGCTGGCCTGCACGTACCAGCCCAGTGACAGGATGATCACATGCAGCAGATAGACCGAGTAGGAACAGTCGCCCATCCGGCTCAGCAGGCGATTGTCCTTGAACCAGGGTTCCAGGGCGATGCAGGCAGCGACTATCAATGCACTCGGAACGCCCCAATGCAGCAGGCGCATGGAGTTGTCGAAGTGGTAGATGGTCAGCAGCGACGCGGCGATCACCAGCAGCGGCAGCCACACCCCCTGGCGAATCCAGCCACGCTCGTAGGCCATGCCCAGGGCCATACCGAAGAGGAACTCGTAGACGATGCTGTTGCGGTAGAAGTCGCTCACCCAGGGCTGCCGCGCCAGCAACGCGCAGCTCACCAGCATGGCGGCGATGCACAGCAGGCGCAGCCGCGCGGGGACGCAGAACGCCAGGGCGAACAGCAGGTAGAAGAACATCTCGTAGTTCAGCGTCCAGCCAACGTTGAGTGTGGGATAGAGGCCGAAGCCGCCCGGGTTTTCGGCGGGAATGAAGAACAGCGACAGCAGCAGGTGATGCAGGTCGAACGCCTGCACCGGCATCACCGGGTTGGCAAAGGCGATGATCGCAGCGGCAATCAGTGAATACAGCCAGTAGGCCGGCACGATGCGCAGCACGCGATTGAGCATGAAGCGCCAGGGCGTGATGGCTTTGCCCCGGCTGGAAAGATGGATCACCAGCCCACTGATGACGAAGAAGATGTCGACGCCAATGGCTCCGCGTTCGGCAAACAGCCGCCCGATGAAGCTGTCGGCCTTGAAGTTGAAGAACACCTGCATGACATGGTGAAAGACCACGACCCAGGCCGCCAATGCCCGCAGTGCCTGAACTGAAACCAACATGGAAACGCCATTCCCCTCTCGTTGAAATCGTCACGAGACTGCCTGCAAGCAGGCAACCACAGCGTCCGACCGCTGCGGTGAGAGAAAGGTCGGCGAAACCCGACGAGCGTTGGCAGCGGCACAAGGCCACTGCCGGCTGCTGGTGGGGTTACAAGTTCTCGTAGCGGTTCATGTCCAACACCCCGGCTTCGATGGGCTGGGTTTCGCGAATACGCTGATCCAGGTCGTGGAAGTAGAACCAGAACTGCGGATGGCTGCGGCGGATGCCCCAGCGCTGGGTGATGGCCTCGAAGCCCTTGGCGTCGCGCACCTGCTGCATCTGCCCGACGAAATCCTCGACCTCCTCGGCCTTGAGGTTGAAGAGGAAGTTGGGGTAGCTGGAGAGCACTTCCGGGTAGATGGTCAGGGTGTCCAGCCCAGGCTGGTAACGCAGTTCCTCGCCGAGCATGAAAGCCACATTGCTGTGCGCGCGGTTGCGCAGCAGGCTGTAGATCTCCCGCGAGCCGTCGGCGAACTCGACACGCAGCATGGTCGCCTCCGGCATCTGCTCGATCACCTTGAGCCCGGCAGCCGGGCGGCTGGCCAGACGACTGAGGCTCTGCTCCACATCGCGCTGTTGCGGTTTGAGCCCTTCGCGGTAGCAGCTTCCATTGACGCAGCGGTTGATCGGGTCAGGCCGCGCATCGAGGCCGGCGTAACGGCTGAGCAATTGCCCGGCGAAACTGCGTTTGGCATCCGGGCCGGGCAGATAGAGCGCACTCGGCGTGCGATGGTCGATCTTGGTGTAATCCAGCCACATCTTGAGTTTGCCGCTGTTCTGATACCAGTCGTCCAGATAGGCCCGGCGCGACTCGGGCGGCAGCAGGCGGAGGAAGTTGACCTCGGCGCCGTTACGGATCAGGTCGAAGTACAGCCGTGTCTGCGCCTGGTGCGAGACGTTGCCATAGACGTCGAAGTTGACCACGAGCTGGTAATAGGTGCGCTCCAGCAAGGGGTAATCCAGCAGCCAGAGGGTCTGTGGAATCTCGCCCAGCAGCCCTTTGCGCACCGAGGCGCTGTCGTGCTGGCGGAAGATCGACAGCAGCGCATTGTCGTTGCCGCTCCAGATGCTCGACCAGCCAGGCGCGGGAGCATCGGCGTAGGCGGCGCGGCGCAGATCCTCGTACTCGTTACGCTTGTCGCGGTAATCGAGCCACAGGCCCAGCAGGTCGCCGATGTCGTCGAACTGCCCCGGCATGGCCAGCAACGGCGTGGCCTGCTGGCGATACTCGGCATCGGTGATGTAGAGGTCATGCTCAGGATCCTGGAACAGGGCCCAGAAGTTGTCGCGAATCACGTCCGTGGCGATCTGCCCTCGGCATACCGGGCCGCGAATGAAGGTGCGCACGAAGTATTCGCCGTTATCCAGCATGAACTGGTAGCGCGCACGGGGCGGGATGGCGGCGAAGGTGGCGAAGGGGTTGGCCCGGCGCTGCGCGCCGTAACCGGGCAATGCATCCACCGTCCAGTCCTCGGCGAAGAACTGCTGGCGCACCCGTTCGAGCTTCTGCGCGCTCAGCGGATAAGTGATGTGGGTCTTGTGCACGATCACGCCCTGGATCGACCACAGGCGGTAGTAGAAGGTGGTGCCGGGATCGTCATTGGGCCGCCGCGTGGCGATCGGATCCACCGGCTGGCCGCTGGGCGTGCGCGAGCGCACCAGTTGGAAGAAGTGCGTCTGCTCGCCCCCTTCCACATACAGGTGGGCAAGGAACAGGTGTTCGTAGAGCCAGCGCGACACCAGCGCCTCACGCGCGCCCGGCGCATTGAGGAAACGCTCCCAGTCGTCCACCTGGCGCTGCTCAGCCGCCGTCGGCTTGATCGGTTGGCTCTGCACCGGCGCGCCCTGCTCCACCCAGCGCGTCAGCGTGGCGTACTCGGCATCGCTCAGACCGGTGACGGCGAACGGCATGCCGCCATGGGGATTCTTGCGCGCATAGTCGTCGAACTCGCCTGGCAACGGGCAGGTGTTGCTGCGGGTGATGGCGATGTCCAGATCGGCCGGCAACTTGGCATTGGCCGGCAGTGGCTGGCTGCGCCCCAGTTCCAGCATGCGTGCCAGCAGAGCGGCCTGGCCACCCTGGGCATCGAGCACGGAATGGAAATCGCGGCGGCGCCAGGCCGCCTCGCCGTGGGCGTCATAGAACAGCCGCGTGGTCGGCTGTGCGTCGGTGCGTGTGCCGTCATACACCAGGGCCTTGGTCGCCCCGCGCTGCACGCCTTCGGCGCTGCCCAGGTTGAGCTGGCAGGGGGCGTCATAGCAGGTGTGGCAGGCCACGCATTTCTGCGTGAGGATCGGCTGCACCTCATCGACATAGGAAATGGCAGCGGCGCGCACACCCAGGGAAGCCAACAACAGCGTGAAGGCAAGCAGCGAGCGAAGGGGCATCGGGGTCGTCCAGGGAGGGAATGCGCTCGATTCTACCGATAACGGCGCTTCGCTACAGCGGGGCGCCGGTCATAAATGCCCTGAAAGCTATTCACCCCTGCCAACCGGGGAGCCATCGACCCATTACCTGCGCCGTTCGCGAGAAGGCATGCCAGCGCCTCATGCTCATCGATAGCTGCTGAACTGCCTGCACAAACATGAATGAAATTCATGGAAAACCCACCATCGTCCGAAAGCGCTGCATCCTTGCTATGATTTGCCCCCCTTTTTCTCCAGGCCAGACAGGTTGACCATGTCCAGCACGCTCAGCGATCGCAGCGCCCGGCTGCAAGCCCTCCAACAAGCCCTCAAGGAACGCATCCTGATCCTCGATGGCGGCATGGGCACCATGATCCAGAGCTACAAGCTGGAGGAAGCCGATTACCGTGGTGAGCGCTTCGCCGACTGGCCGAGCGACGTCAAGGGCAACAATGACCTGCTGCTGCTGACTCAACCGAAGATTATCGCCGAGATCGAGAAGGCCTACCTGGATGCCGGCGCCGACATCCTGGAAACCAACACCTTCAACGCCACCCGCGTGTCGCAGGCCGACTACGACATGGAGGAGCTGGTCTATGAGCTGAACGTCGCCGGCGCCCGCGTGGCTCGTGAAGTCTGCGACGCCAAGACTCTGGAAACCCCGGATCGCCCGCGTTTCGTCGCAGGCGTTCTGGGCCCGACCAGCCGCACTTGCTCGATCTCCCCGGACGTCAACGACCCCGGTTACCGCAACGTCACCTTCGACGAGTTGGTGGAGAACTACACCGAAGCCACCCGCGGCCTGATCGAGGGCGGCGCCGACCTGATCCTCATCGAAACCATCTTCGACACCTTGAACGCCAAGGCGGCGATCTTCGCCGTGCAGCAGGTGTTCGAGGAAGATGGCGTCGAGCTGCCGATCATGATTTCCGGCACCATCACCGACGCATCCGGCCGCACCCTGTCCGGGCAGACCACCGAAGCGTTCTGGAACTCGGTGGCGCACGCCAAACCCATCTCCGTGGGCCTGAACTGCGCCCTTGGCGCCAAGGATCTGCGTCCGTACCTGGAAGAGCTGTCGAACAAGGCCGACACCCACGTTTCCGCGCACCCCAACGCCGGCCTGCCCAATGCCTTCGGCGAGTACGACGAGTCGCCCGCCGAGATGGCAGCGGTGGTGGAGGAATTCGCCGCCTCGGGCTTCCTCAATATCATCGGCGGTTGCTGCGGCACCACGCCGGGGCATATCCAGGCCATCGCCGAAGCGGTCGCCAAGTACCAGCCGCGGGTGATTCCGGACATTCCCAAGGCCTGCCGCCTGTCGGGCCTGGAGCCCTTCACCATCGACCGCAACTCGCTGTTCGTCAACGTCGGCGAGCGCACCAATATCACCGGCTCGGCCAAATTCGCCCGCCTGATCCGCGAGGAGAACTACACCGAGGCCCTGGAAGTCGCCCTGCAGCAGGTGGAAGCTGGCGCGCAGGTCATCGACATCAACATGGACGAAGGGATGCTCGACTCCAAGGCCGCCATGATCAGGTTCCTCAACCTGATCGCCGGTGAGCCGGACATCTCCCGCGTGCCAATCATGATCGACTCCTCCAAGTGGGAGGTGATCGAAGCCGGCCTGAAGTGCATCCAGGGCAAGGGCATCGTCAACTCGATTTCCATGAAGGAAGGCGTCGAGCAGTTCAAGCACCACGCCAAGCTGTGCAAGCGCTATGGCGCCGCCGTGGTGGTGATGGCCTTCGACGAAGTCGGCCAGGCCGATACAGCCGCGCGCAAGAAGGAAATCTGCCAGCGCAGCTATGACATTCTGGTCAACGAAGTGGGCTTCCCGCCGGAAGACATCATCTTCGACCCGAACATCTTCGCCGTGGCCACCGGCATCGAGGAGCACAACAACTACGCGGTGGACTTCATCGAAGCCTGCGCCTATATCCGCGACAACCTGCCGTTCGCCCTGTCCAGCGGCGGTGTGTCCAACGTGTCGTTCTCCTTCCGTGGCAACAACCCGGTGCGCGAGGCGATCCACTCGGTGTTCCTCTACTACGCGATCAAGAACGGCCTGACCATGGGCATCGTCAACGCCGGTCAGTTGGAGATCTACGACGAGATTCCCAAGGAGCTGCGCGACGCGGTCGAGGACGTGGTGCTCAACCGTAACGACGGCGCCACCGAAGCGCTGTTGGCCATCGCCGACAAGTACAAGGGCGACGGCGCCGCCAAGGAAGTCGAGAACGAAGAGTGGCGCTCGCTGCCGGTGGACAAGCGCCTGGAACACGCGCTGGTCAAGGGCATCACCGCCTTTATCGTCGAAGACACCGAGGAATGCCGCCAGCAGTGCGCGCGCCCCATCGAAGTGATCGAAGGCCCGCTGATGAGCGGCATGAACGTGGTTGGCGACCTGTTCGGCTCGGGCAAGATGTTCCTGCCCCAGGTGGTCAAGTCCGCCCGGGTGATGAAGCAGGCCGTGGCGCACCTGATCCCCTTCATCGAAGCCGAGAAAGGCGACAAGCCGGAAGCCAAGGGCAAGATCCTCATGGCTACTGTTAAAGGCGACGTGCACGACATCGGCAAGAACATCGTCGGCGTCGTCCTCGGGTGTAATGGCTACGATATCGTCGATCTGGGCGTGATGGTGCCGGCTGAGAAGATCCTGCAGACCGCGATCGCTGAGAAGTGCGACATCATCGGCCTGTCCGGTCTGATCACCCCGTCGCTGGACGAGATGGTGCACGTCGCCAAGGAAATGCAGCGCCAGGGCTTCAACCTGCCGCTGATGATTGGCGGCGCCACCACCTCCAAGGCGCACACGGCGGTGAAGATCGACCCGCAGTACAGCAACGATGCCGTGGTCTACGTCACCGACGCCTCGCGCGCCGTGGGCGTGGCCACCCAGTTGCTGTCCAAGGAACTGAAAGCCGACTTCGTGCAGAAGACCCGCGAGGACTACGCCGTAGTGCGCGAACGCACTGCCGCCCGCGCCACCCGCACCGAGCGCCTGAGCTACGACAACGCCATCGCCAACAAACCGGCCTTCGACTGGAACGGCTACGTCGCACCCAAGCCCACGTTCACCGGCGCCCAGGTGCTGGACGATATCGACCTCAAGGTGCTGGCCGAGTACATCGACTGGACGCCCTTCTTCATCTCCTGGGATCTGGCCGGCAAGTACCCGCGCATCCTCACCGATGAAATCGTCGGCGAGGCGGCCACCAGCCTGTTCAACGACGCCCAGGCGATGCTGCGCAAGCTGATCGATGAAAAACTGATCAAGGCCCGCGCCGTGTTCGGCTTCTGGCCGGCCAACCAGGTGCGTGACGACGACATCGAAGTCTACGGCGACAACGGCGAGAAGCTGGCCACCCTGCACCACCTGCGCCAGCAGACCATCAAGCCCGATGGCAAGCCGAACCTGTCCCTGGCCGACTTCGTCGCGCCCAAGGAAAGCGGCGTTACGGATTATGTGGGTGGCTTCATCACCACTGCAGGCATTGGCGCCGAGGAAGTGGCCAAGGCCTACGAGGCCAAGGGCGACGACTACAACTCGATCATGGTCAAGGCCCTCGCCGATCGCCTGGCCGAGGCCTGCGCCGAGTGGCTGCACGAGCGCGTGCGCAAGGAATACTGGGGCTACGCGGCGGACGAGCAACTGGACAACGAGGCGCTGATTCGCGAGCAGTACAAGGGCATCCGCCCTGCCCCGGGCTACCCGGCCTGTCCGGATCACACCGAGAAGGCCACGCTGTTCAAGCTGCTCGACCCCGAGGCCGATTACAACAAGGCCGGGCGCAGCGGCGTGTTCCTCACCGAGCACTACGCCATGTTCCCAGCAGCGGCGGTCAGCGGCTGGTACTTCGCCCACCCCGAGGCGCAGTACTTCGCCGTCGGCAAGGTAGACAAGGATCAGATCGAACGCTACAGCCAGCGCAAGGGCCAGGACATCACGGCCAGCGAACGCTGGCTGGCGCCGAACCTGGGTTACGACGACTGAGGGCGGTGGCGCCCTGCACGGGTGGCCGGCGCCGAAAAAACTCGAACTCCGGCGCCAGCACGTCGCTCCATATCAGTGTCGAGCCATTGCGGCTCAAACCCTGGAGCGACGACATGTACAAGCACAGCCTGGCAGTACTGACCGTAGCCGCCACCCTCGGCGGCTGCTCGACCTTCGAGAACCCCGTCGATTACGTGACCTTTAGCGATGAACCCCTGGTCAAGCAGGTCGAAGATGGCATGACCCAGGAGCAGGTTCGCACCATCGGAGGCCCGCCCTCCTCACAGGAGCAGAACCGCTACACCGGCGGCACCTGCAACGAGTACGTGCTCTATGCCAAAGGTGTGGAGCAGCCCTACTACGTGAATTTCGACGCCAACGGCCGGGTCGACAGCAAGGGCTTCATGACCTGCGCACAGCACCAGGACAACCAGCGTCGCCTGTGATGAAGGCTCGCCCCGCTGCCTGGCAGCGGGGCGAGCGAGGTTCAGAACAGCAGCTTGAACAGGCCAATGACCACGATCAGGCCGATGATGAAGATGATACCGACGGTGCTACCGAGAAATTTCAGCATGGGGTGCTCCTTTTTATCCAGTTCACACAGCTGTGACCTGACCCGGAGCACCGAGGTTTAGAGTTTTTCTGCCTGACTCAAACGCCTTCGCGGCGCTGACGCTTGATGGTGATGCTGTACTCGAGCTGCGGCTTGCGCGTCATGCTCACCGCCTTGCGGGTGACGGTGTCGATGGTGA
Organism: Pseudomonas sp. NCHU5216; assembly: GCF_052156495.1. NCBI lineage: Bacteria > Pseudomonadati > Pseudomonadota > Gammaproteobacteria > Pseudomonadales > Pseudomonadaceae > Pseudomonas > Pseudomonas sp. NCHU5216. The sequence goes on from NZ_JBQLIX010000003.1 coordinate 123,783, forward strand.
TATTCCAGAAGCCGCTGGACGGCACACTGATCTTCGCCGGGAACTTGATGAAGGCACCGCCGTGGTAGCTGTGCCGGCCACGGTTCTTGAAGGCACGGAAATTGGCATCGTTCATCAGGCGGATATTGCAGGGCTGCGAACACTGGATGACCACCAGATCGCCCTCTTCCAGTTGCTCGCGTTGGTGGATGAATTTCATCGATTCGGACTCGGTGGTGAAACGGGGGCGCAATAGTGCCGCAAGCGACGCGGCATCGCCAGCGCCGTCGACGATCCGCTTGCACCACGCCGCCAGCCTGCCTAGCATGCCCGCCTTGCACTCCACCTGCGTTGCCCCAGATGAAAGCCCTGCTCGACAAGATCCCCACCCTGCTCGCCTGGATGCACCGCTACCCAGGCCTGATCGCCCTGTTCGGTTTCTGCTCGGGGGTTGCCAGCTTCCTGCTGGTGGATCGCCAGGCCCACCTGGCCAAGGTACTGGGCGTTGTGTTGCTGGTCAGTTGGGTCTGGTTGATCCTGGAAAACCTGCTGCGTGAGCGTATCGCCCAGCGCTTCGGTTTCGAGCTGCCGCTGCCGTTGCTGCGCTACGCCACGCAGATGATCCATCAGGAAAGCCTGTTCTTCGTTCTGCCGTTCTTCTTCATCACCACCACCTGGAACAGCGGGCAGTTGCTGTTCAGTGGCATGCTGGCCGCGGCCGCGCTGGCCTCGATCACCGACCCCATCTACTACCGCTGGCTGGCGCCCCGGCGCTGGCTGCTGCTGAGCTTCCACACCCTGACGCTGTTCGCGGTGATGCTCACCGCGCTGCCGATCATCTTCCACCTGAGTACGCCGCAGAGTTATGGCATTTCTCTGGCGCTCGCCACCTTGCTGGCGCTACCCAGCCTGTCCGGGCTGATCGGCTCCTCTGGCTGGCGCCGTATCCTCACCTTCGCACTGCTGCCGCTGGTGCTCGCTGCCGGCGGCTGGATGGCGCGCGTGTGGGTGCCACCGGCCACCCTGTGGCTGACCGAGGTGGCCATCAGCGATCGCTTCGACGGCCAATTGCGCACGCCGGGCGAACAATTGCAAAGCGTGACCCTGGCGCAACTGCAGGACGACGGGCTCTACGCCTACACCGCGATCAACGCACCACGCGGCCTGAACGAGCGCATCTACCATGTATGGCGGCACAACGGTCGCGAGGTGGATCGCATTGCCCTGGAGATCCATGGCGGGCGCAAGCAGGGTTACCGCGCCTGGACGCACAAGCTGCACTTTCCCGGCGATGCTCTGGGCCAGTGGCAGGTCGAGGTGGTGACCGAGGCCGGGCAGATGATCGGCGTGCTGCGCTTCGACGTGGTCGACGCCCCGGCCAAGTGATAGCATCCGCGCCCCATGCAGCTCTCCGATATCACCCAACGCCTCGCCGATCTCGGCGCCAAACCCCAGCATATCGGGCGCATCACCCGTGCCTGGCTGCAAGGCAAGCCGCTGGACACCGGCACCAAGCATCAGAAGACCGAGAACTTCCTGCCGCTGTCGGTGCGCCAGGGCCTGCCGGTGCTGGCCGCCGATCTCAATGGCCTGGCTCGCCTGCGCTCCGAGCACCCCGGCGCCGACGGTTCGGCCCGCCTGCTGGTGGAACTGGCCGACAAGCAGATGGTGGAAAGCGTGCTGCTGCCGCGCGACGGTCTGTGCATCTCCAGCCAGGTCGGCTGCGCCGTCGGTTGCGTGTTCTGCATGACCGGCAAGAGCGGCCTGCTGCGCCAGCTCAGCAGCGCCGAGATGGTCGCCCAGGTGGCCCTGGGCCGACGCTTCCGTCCGGTGAAGAAAGTGGTGTTCATGGGCATGGGCGAGCCGGCGCATAACCTCGACAATGTGCTGGAGGCCATCGACCTGCTCGGCACCGAGGGCGGTATCGGCCAGCGCAACCTGGTGTTCTCCACGGTGGGCGACCCGCGCGTGTTCGAGCGCCTGCCCAAGCAGCGCGTGCGCCCTGCCCTGGCCTTGTCGCTGCATACCACCGACGCCGAACTGCGCCAGCGCCTGCTGCCCAAGGCGCCGCGCATCGACCCCGAAGAGCTGGTGGAACTGGGCGAAGCCTACGCTCGCAGCATCGACTACCCCATTCAGTACCAGTGGACACTGCTCAAGGGCATCAATGACAGCCAGGAAGAGATGGACAACATCCTGCGCCTGTTCAAGGGCAAGTTCGCCGTGCTCAACCTGATCCCCTACAACAGCCTGGAAGCGGACGACTACCAGCGCCCGGATGGCGAGCGCATCGTCGAGATGGTGCGCTACTTGCACAGCCGTGGCGTGCTGACCAAGGTGCGCAACTCGGCAGGCCAGGATGTCGATGGTGGCTGCGGACAATTGCGCGCCCGCGCCACCGAACTGATCAAGGTTCGTAATCTCGATCGCCAATCGCCGAGCCGACCTGCACTAACATGAGGCCTGGCGTTCTCTGAAGGAGTGCTCCATGCCCCGCTTTCCCGCTTTGCTCATCCTCGCCTCACTGTGCCTGCCCATCGCCAGTCAGGCTGGAATCCTGCGTGACAAACTCCAGGAACGCCGCGAAGCACGCGCCGAGCAACAACTGCTCGGCGAGTTGCCCGCCGGCAGCCGAATCCTCCACGAGCAAACCTACGGCACAAATCCAAGACAGGTTTTCGACGTTTACCTGCCGCCCAACCCACAAGGCGCGCCCATCCTGTTCATGGTGCACGGTGGCGGCTGGTACACCGGCGACAAGGCCCGCGACGCAGTGGTCGAGAACAAGGCTCGGCACTGGCTGGGCAAGGGCTACATTCTGGTATCGAGCAACTACCGCCTGCTACCGGATGCCGACCCGCTGACCCAGGCCAGTGACGTGGCGCAGGCCGTGACGACCGTACAGCGCCAGGCCCACGGTTGGGGCGGCGACCCAGCGCGCCTGGTGCTTATGGGTCATTCCGCCGGTGCCCATCTGGTCGCCCTGCTGAGCAGCGACCCGCAACTGGCACCCGGGGTGTCGCCTTCTTGGCTGGGCACGGTCGCCCTGGACAGTGCCGCCTTCGACGTACCGGCCGTCATGCAGGGGCGTCATCTGCCGCTGTATGACCGTGCCTTCGGTAAGGACAAGAGCTACTGGCAGAAAGCCTCGCCATTGCATGTGCTGCGCAAGGACGCTCGCCCACTGCTGGCGGTGTGCTCGACCCGGCGCAGCGACGCCTGCCCGCAGGCCGACGCCTATGCGGCCAAAGCGCGCCAGCTCGGTGTGACGGTCAGCGTGGTGCGCGAGGATCGCTCCCATAGCGAGATCAACGCGGACCTGGGGGCAGACCCTACCTATACGACGCGGGTCGATAGCTTCCTCAGCTCGCTGGGCCTGCCTTGAAGCGCTCGGATACGACCGCTCAGGACATCAGGCTTTCCAACCCTGCCGCCAGACTTTGTGCAAGGCGGCGTCGCCAGGCCGGGCTACGAGGATTGGCCAGCACCTCGTCTTCGTGCACGAAGCTGCGGATGATCGCGTTGTAGCCGAGCCAGCGCAGGGGCTCAGGCTCCCAGCGGCGCAGATGGGAAATCGGGCTATCGTGCAGCACCCAGGGCTGACGCAGCAGTTCGCTGTCGCGCCCGAGAATCAGATCGGCCAGGGTACGCCCGCCCAGATTGCTGGCCCCGACACCCTCCCCGCCATAACCGCCGGACAAGGCGATGCGGTTGCGTGTGTCGCGCAGCATGTGCGGCTGGAAGCGCCGCGCCATACCCAGGTTGCCGCCCCAGGAGTGGGTGAAGCGCACCTTGCGCAAGAGGGGGAAGAGTTCCCCCATCAGGTAGCGGCGCAGGCTCTGCTCGTCATCGCTGAGGTTGAAGTCGTTACGCAAGCGTCCGCCGAAACGGTAGCCCCCGCGCGCACCGAAGATCAGGCGGTCATCGAGGCTGCGCTGACCATAGGTGACCTGACGGCTGAACTCGCTGAAGGCCTGGCCCCGATCCAGGCCGATACCAGCCCAGATATCCGCCGGCAGCGGCTCGGTGGCGACGATCAGGCTCTGCACCGGCAGTTGATGGTTGCCCAGCGGCGGCAAGTTGGCGGCGTAACCCTCGACGGCCGGCACCACCCAGTCAGCGATGACCTGACCCTGCCTGGTATACACCTGACCAGGCTGCCAATCGATCACCGGGCTGCGCTCGTAGATTTCCACCCCCATGCCCTCGACACAGCGCGCCAGGCCACGTGCCAGCTTGGCCGGCTGGATGGTCGCGCAATGCGGGCTGTACAGCGCCCCATAGGCATTGGCCAGGCGCAATTGCGCGGCCAGTTCGTTCGGTGCCAACCAGCGATAGTCATCCTCACCGAGGCCCAGCGCACGCAGGTGCCCGAGGTATTCGCGCAGGCGCACCTCCTGCTCGGGGTAGCGCGCCGCGCAATACAGCACACCGCCCTTGCGCAGATCGCAGTCGATTCCCTCACGGGCAACCACCGAGGCCACTTCATCGGGAATGCCGTGCAGCAGGTCGAAGGACGCCTTGCGCTCGACCGCTGGCAGCTCGCCCAGCAGACGATCCTCACCGAGCAGATTGCCCATCAGCCAGCCGCCATTGCGCCCGGAAGCGCCGAAACCAGCCGTCTCGGCCTCCAGCATCACGATGCGCAGTTGCGGCGCCTGGCGCTTGAGGTAATAGGCAGTCCACAGCCCGGTATAACCGGCGCCGATGATCGCCACGTCGGCCTGTAAATCGCTCTGCAGGCTGGGCCGCGCCTGTAGCGGATCATCGAGCTGATCCATCCACAGGCTGATATTGCGCCAGGAATTCATCCCCCCCTCCATTGACTGTCGGTGCAAGCCGCATTGCACCATGGTCTGGCGGTGCCCTGCCAGGCGCGGGATGCCGGAAAGAGTTGCCTGTGAGTTGGCGCCGCCATGCGCAAGCTCGGCTATGCTTTGAGCAGCGAAGGAGAAAGGCTTATGAGTGATCAGGACAAAGAGCCCCAACAACCCCCGCTGAGCTTCTGGGAAATGCTGCACAGCGTGCTGGCTGCTGCCTTCGGCGTGCAGAGTGGCAAGAACCGCAGCCGCGATTTCAGCCGCGGCAAGCCCAGCCACTTCATCCTGCTCGGCGTGCTGTTCACCGGCGTATTCGTCCTGGTGCTGCTGGGCATCGTCAAGCTGATCATGCACCTGGCGGTGGGCTGATCACTCCAGCAAGGGTTCGATGGAACAGCTCGGGGCGCGCATGCCGGCCTTGCCGACCGAACTGAAACGCCTGAAGTCCAGCCCCATGTCCTGCCGGGCAAGACGCGCCTGCAAGATGCGCGCGTCCTCATCATCGATCACTCGCAACAGCCGGGCTACCTGATCCTTGCCGCCGCGCGCCGCGAAGTCCAGCCCCTTGGCATGATCGTGAAGCATCACCATGGCACAGGCACCGAGCAGGAAGTGGCCACTGAGCAGCACCTCGACGCGCCCATCGATGCGTGCCTGGAAGACCCGCGCAGAATTGTTCAAGGTGGCGTAGCGAAGGGGTCGGCCCAGCTCGTTGGCAGCGCGCATTACGCCGAATGCCATGGCATCGTTGGCCGTCCACACCAACTCGACATCCGGATAGCGCGGCAGCAGGCTCATGGCCTGCTGATAGGCCCGCTGCTCCTGCCATTCGCCATACACCGCCTGCACCAGGCGTACATGGGGCGCCTCATCCAGCGCACGCCGCAACCCGGCCAGGCGCAGAGTCGATGATGGTGTTTGCTTGACTCCGGAAAATGCCAGCATCTGCGTCCGCTTTCCCTGGCTCAGGGCGATCAACTCACGGCCCATCAGGTAGCCGGCTTCCTCGTCATTGGGAATCAGACTGCCCAGCCAGTTGCCATGACGTTCGCGGCTGCCGCCGATCAAGGCCTGCTGCATCGGGCTCAGAGTGCTGTGCAAGGCGAACAGGCGCACCTCGCTGTTCTCGAACAGACGCAGAACCTGCGGGCCGAAAAATTGCTCGTTGGTGAAAATCAGATAATCGGGGTGCTTGCCGTCCAGCACCCGGCGCGCATTAGCCAGCATGCGCTGGTTGTCGCGCTCGCCATAGAGCACGCGCAAGTCCATGCCCAGATCGTCGGCGGCGTCCTGCATGTAACGCGAGTAATCGCTCCAGAACCGTTCGTCGCTGAATCCGGGATTCAGGAACACCACCGACAGACCATCTTTACCTGCCTGCACCAGCGTGCAGCACAGCATCAGCCCAATCCCTAGCCACCACCTGTTCACCATGCGCCTCCCATTTCGCGAGGCGCAGTATATCGGCAGCGACGACAGGATGGGACGACAGTACTTGTTACCATTCGCCGCAGACGCCGACAGCGAGCGCCCGAAGCGCCGTGCTATTGGCCGCTGACCCAGAAGATGGCGGTACCGACGACGATTAGGATCAGACAGAAGATGGCCCAGGCATCGACGACGCTGTCGCTATGCTGAGTTTCACTGTGCTCGCTCATGGCTCCACCTGTTGTTATGTTCGTGGGGGACACAATTGCAGTTAAGACCAGGCGCGGCCAAGGCTCAAACCTTCTGGTTATGCTTCACCTCCGTCTTATTCCCCAAACCTAGGTTTATATATTCAAACATCACTTTTACGCATAAACCTGAGCTGGTATCGTGCCCCGGCTCCTCGGGGAGTGCGCGGCCGTGCGCGCTGATTGGCAGTAAGCAGCCTGAAAACAGGACCCTTCATGTACGTATATGACCAGTACGATCAACGGATCGTCGAGGATCGCGTCAAGCAGTTTCGCGATCAAACCCGCCGCTACCTCGCCGGAGAGCTGAGCGGCGAGGAATTCCGTCCGCTGCGCCTGCAAAATGGCCTCTATATCCAGCGTTATGCGCCCATGCTGCGCATCGCCGTGCCCTATGGCCTGCTGTCCTCGAAGCAGGTGCGCATGCTGGCCAAGATCGCCCGCGACTACGACAAGGGCTACGCGCACATCAGCACCCGCCAGAACGTGCAGTTCAACTGGCCGGAGCTGGAAGACGTGCCGGAGATTCTCGCCGAACTGGCCACCGTGCAGATGCACGCCATCCAGACCAGCGGCAACTGCATCCGCAACACCACCACCGACCAGTTCGCCGGCGTGGCCAAGGACGAGATCGTCGATCCGCGCCCCTGGTGCGAAATCATCCGTCAGTGGTCGACCTTCCACCCCGAGTTCTCGCACCTGCCGCGCAAGTTCAAGATCGCCGTCAACGGCGCCGTCAGCGACCGCGCCGCCATCGAGGTGCACGACATCGGCCTGGAAGCGGTGAAGAACGAGGCCGGCGAGCTGGGCTTTCGCGTTTCCGTCGGCGGCGGCCTGGGCCGTACCCCGATCGTAGGCAGCTTCATCAACGAATTCCTGCCGTGGCAGCACCTGATCAGCTACCTCGATGCCATCCTGCGCGTGTACAACCGCTATGGCCGTCGCGACAACAAGTACAAGGCGCGTATCAAGATCCTGGTCAAGGCACTGACCCCCGAGGTGTTCGCCGAGCGCGTGAATGCCGAATGGGCGCACCTCAAGGATGGCCCGACCACCCTGACCGAGGCCGAAGTCGCCCGCGTCGCCACGCACTTCGTCGATCCGGCCTATCTGTCGCTGCAGGATGAAGACGTCCTGCTCGCCCAGCAGGACGCCGAGCACCCGGGCTTCGCCCGCTGGCGCCAGCGCAACACCTTCGCCCACAAGAAGCCCGGCTACGTGGCCGTGACCCTGTCGCTCAAGCCCACCGGCGTGGCGCCTGGCGACGTCACCGACAAGCAGCTCGACGCCATCGCCGATCTGGCCGACCGCTATGCCTTCGGTGAAGTGCGCAACAGCCACAACCAGAACATCATTCTCGCCGACGTCGAGCAGCGTCAGCTCCTGACCCTGTGGAACGAGCTGCGCGAACAAGGTTTCGCCACGCCGAACGTGGGCCTGCTGACCGATATCATCTGCTGCCCGGGCGGTGACTTCTGCTCGCTGGCCAACGCCAAGTCGATTCCGGTGGCCGAAGCCATCCAGCGCCGTTTCGACGACCTGGACTACCTGTTCGACATCGGCGACATCGACCTCAACATCTCCGGCTGCATGAACGCCTGCGGCCACCACCACGTCGGCCATATCGGCATCCTCGGCGTGGACAAGAAAGGTCAGGAGTTCTATCAGGTCTCCCTCGGCGGCAACGCCGGTCGCGAAGCCAGCCTGGCGCAGATTCTCGGCCCGTCCTTCGCCCAGGACGACATGCCGGACGTGGTCGACAAGATCATCAAGGTCTACGTCGAGCAACGCACCGAAGAAGAAAGCTTCCTCGATACCTACCGCCGCATCGGTATCGACCCGTTCAAGGAGCGCGTCTATGCAGCGAATCATTAAGAACGGTCAGGTGATCGACGAAACCTGGCACCTGCTGGCCAAGGACGTGACCCTGGACGCCATCCCCAACTGCGATGACATCATCGTGCCACTGGCGCTGTGGGTCGAACACGCTCACGCCCTCAAGGCTCGCGATGGCGGTCTGGGCGTGTGGCTGGAGGCCGGCGACGAAATCGAGGAAATCGCTGATGACCTGGCACACTTCCAGGTCATCGCCCTGGAGTTCCCGAGCTTCACCGACGGCCGCCACTCCTCCACTGCCTACCTGCTGCGCACCCGCTACGGCTACACCGGCGAAGTGCGTGCCATTGGCGATGTGCTGCGTGATCAGTTGTTCGCCCTGCGGCGTGTCGGCTTCGACGCCTTCGCCCTGCGCGCGGACAAGGATCCCGTCGATGCGCTCAAGGCCTTCGAGGAGTACGACGAGGTCTACCAGGCCTCGGCCGACCAGCCGCTGCCGCTGTTCCGCCGCCGCGCCTAAGAACTCGCCCGCACCGACTCCCAGGCGATCTGTGCCAGGAGTTCACGACATGCCCCCAACTGGCTCTGGCTGCGTCCAGCCAGCCAGTTGCGGGCCAGATCCTGGCTCGGGCCGATCACCACCGAGGCGAAGCAGTCGTCAGGCATGGCCTTGAAAGCCCCCTGCTGACGGTACTCGGCCAGCGCCGCGAGAATACGCGCGAAATGCAGACGATTGGCTTCGCGCAGCGCGTCGCCCATTTCGCCCGCCTCGACTCGACCGCGACTGTGCAGGATGAAGCGCGCCCAGTCCGGATTGGCCACAACCCAATCGATATAGCTGGTCACCAGCAGCTTGACACAGGCTTCGGCGCTGCTTGCCTGGGCGAAGCCGTGCTCGAGGCGTTCGGCATACTGCGCGGTGCCGGCCAGGTACAAGGCGGCGATGATGCGCTCCTTGTTGCCGAAGTGGTGATACAGGCTGCCGATGCTGGCGCCTGAGCGGTCACGGATCATCTCGATGGTGGTGGCATCGACGCCCTGCTCGGTGAAACAGGCCAGTGCGGCCTGAAGAATCTCGTCTTTACGCGATGAACGGGCCATGCCACTCCCTGATGACTAGAATATTTTTCTAGAATCATTTTCTAACGCTCGTATACTGCCCTGGCGCGCGCTCATCTTCAATTGCAAACCCGCAGGAGAGAGTCATGAGTCAGATGTTGCAGATGTTCCAGCAAGCAGGCCCGGCGCAGTTCAGTGCAATGATCGGCCAGGTCGCCCCCTACTTCGCCAGTATCGCCCCGCAGATGGTAGAGCTGCGCCCCGGCTATGCCGAGGTGACCTTCCCCAAACGTCGCGAGGTGCTCAACCATATCGGCACGGTGCACGCCATCGCCCTGTGCAACGCCGCCGAGCTGGCTGCCGGCAGCATGACCGACGCCTCGATCCCGGCAGGCTGCCGCTGGATTCCCAAGGGCATGACGGTGGAGTACCTGGCCAAGGCCGACGGCGATGTCCGCACCGTGGCCGACGGCAGCGCGCTGGACTGGAGCCAGCTCGGCGACATCGAGGTGCCGGTGCAGGCCTATGTCGGCGACAAGCCGGTGTTTCGCGCACGGATCACCATGTACGTCAGCCGTGCGTGAAACGCAAAGGCCCGTCGTCGACGGGCCTTTCGCTCAATCCAGCCGCACCAGCACCCGGCCGACCATGCCGCCGGCCAGGATCTGCTCGATCGCGGCCGGCAGTTCCTGCAACGTGACCTCTCGAGCCAGCGGCGCCAGATCCAGCTTCCACTGCAGCGACAGCTTGTCCCACATCGAGGCCTTGACCACCAGCGGCAGCTCCACCGAGTCCACGCCCAGCAGATTGACGCCACGCAGGATGAAGGGCATCACCGAGGCCTGAAAGCCGACGCCTGCGGTCAGCCCGCAGCAGGCGACACTGCCGCCACGGCGTAACGACTTGACCACGTTGAACAGGATATCGCCGCCGACCGTGTCCACCGCTGCTGCCCAGCGTTCCTTGAGCAGTGGCCGCTCGACGCCCTGTTGCAGCTCCTCGCGGCTGACGATCTCGTCGGCGCCCAAGCTGCGCAGGAAGTCGGCCTGATCCGCCTTGCCAGTGGCCGCTGCGACGCGGTAGCCGAGCTTCTTCAGCAACATCACCGCCACGCTGCCCACACCGCCAGTAGCGCCGGTGACCAGTACCACACCGTCGCGCGGTGCGACGCCAGCGCATTCCAGCTTGTCCACGCACAACGCCGCCGTCAGACCGGCAGTGCCCAGCAGCATGGCCTCACGCAGCGACAAACCCTGCGGGCGCTTGATCGCCCAGGCCGCCGGCACACGGATGTACTGACCGAAACCACCGGCCGTGTTCATGCCCAGGTCGTAGCCGGTGACGATCACCTCGTCGCCGACGGCGAACTCGCCCACGCTGGACGCCTCGACCACACCGGCGGCATCGATGCCCGGGGTGTGCGGATACTGCTTGGTGACGCCGCGATTGCCGCTGGCCGACAGAGCATCCTTGTAGTTGAGCGAGGAATAACGCACACGGATCAGCAGGTCGCCATCCGCCAGGTCACTCAGGCGGCGCTGCACCACCTGCCGCTGAAAACCGCCGTCAGCCGCTTCACTGACCAGCAATGCCTTGAATTCACTCATCTCGGTCTCCTGTCATTGTCTTCGTTCAGCCTACCAGAAGCGCTGCTGTTGCAGGCGGCTCAGCCAGGTCAGCACGAAGCGATCGAGGGCCACGCTGGCGGCCAGCCCGACACGCTCCTGCAGGCTCTTCTTCTGGGCGAAATGCAGACGGAACAGCTCGGCCTGCGTGGCACGCTCGGCCAGATACTGGTCACTGGTCTTGAGCTCGTCCACCAGCAGACGCTCCTGTGCCGCCATGCCCAGCCAGACCTCGCCAGTGGCCACGGCGTCGATGTCCAGTTGCGGGCGATAGCGGGCGACGAAACCCTTGAACAGCTCGTGGGTGGTTTCCAGATCCTCCTGGAACTTCTCCCGGCCCTTGTCGGTGTTCTCGCCGAATACCGTCAGGGTGCGCTTGAACTCACCGGCCGTCAGCACCTCGAAATCGATGTCGTGTTTCTTCAACAGTCTATGCACGTTGGGCAACTGCGCCACCACGCCGATGGAGCCAAGGATGGCGAAAGGAGCGGCGAGAATCTTCTGGCCGATGCAGGCCATCATGTAGCCGCCGCTGGCCGCCACCTTGTCGACGCAGACGGTGAGAGGGATGCCGGCCTCGCGAATGCGCGCCAGTTGCGAGGAAGCCAGACCGTAGCCGTGCACCATGCCGCCACCGCTTTCCAGGCGCAGCACCACTTCATCCTCGGCCTTGGCCATGGACAGCAGCGCAGTCACTTCGTGGCGCAGATTGTCGGTGGCCGAGGCCTTGATGTCGCCATCGAAGTCCAGCACGAACACCCGTGGCTTGTCACTTGGCGCCTTCTTCTCCTGCTTGGCCGCCTTGGCCTCGGCTTTGCGCAACGCCTTCAGCTCGTCCTTGCGCAATACCGTCTGCTGCAGATGCTCACGCAGGCCCTTGTAGAAATCGTTGAGCTTGTCCACCTGCAAGTGACCGCTACCGCGCCGCCCTTTGCCGCGCAGGGCGGCGATGAACACCAGCACCACGACGATGGCCACCACGACGGTGAGGGTTTTCGCCAGAAAGCCGGCATATTCGCTTAGAAACTCCACAGATCCCCCTTTGCAAACGATTCTGGCGCGGCTGACCGGCAAGCGATGCGACGCCTTCGAGCGTTCAAGCATACCGACGCGGCGACGTATCGACCATGGGCGTGCGCACCCTACGAAAGTTTTCCACGAATTCAAACAAGCGTATGTTTTTCCGTTGACAGTCCACCCGGCTTGCCCATAACCTCGCGAAACTTTCAACACGCCGGGACGAAGACGGACGTGGGCAGCATCTACCTGATTCGACATGGCCAGGCTTCATTCGGTGCCGATGACTACGACGTGCTGTCACCCACCGGCGTGCGCCAGGCCGAAGTGCTCGGGCAACATCTGGCCAGGCTCGGCGTTCGCCTCGACCGTTGCATCAGTGGCAGCCTGCGGCGTCAGCAGCACACCGCGCAAGCCGCACTGCAGCACATCGAGCACGCCCCCGTTCTGGAAATCGACGATGCCTTCAACGAATTCGACGCCGACGCGGTGATCCGCAGCCTGGTGCCCGGCATTCTCGACGAACAACCCGAAGCCCTCGACATCCTGCGCAATGGCGCCAACAACCGTGCCGAATTCCAGCGCCTGTTCGCCAAGCTGATCGAGCGCTGGGTCTCGGGCGAACACGATCGCCCCGATCTACAAAGCTGGCAGGCCTTCGTGGCGCAGGTCGAAGGCGGCCTGCAGCGCATACTCGAGCGCGCAGACAGCAAGCAGAACATCGCCGTGTTCACTTCCGGCGGCACCATCACCGCCCTGCTGCGCCTGATCACCGAGGTGCCCGCGCGCAAGGCATTCGAGCTCAACTGGCAAATCGTCAACACCTCGCTCAGCCTGCTGAAGTTTCGCGGCCGCGAGGTGACCCTGGCTTCCTTCAACAGCCATCTGCATTTACAGCTGCTGAAGGCACCGGAGCTCATCACCTACCGATGAGCCCGGAACATACGGCCTTAGCGCCGCGCGAAACCCATGATAAAGAAGGATAAGACCATGAGCGTTGCTGACATCGTCCAAAACATGCAATCGAAGTTCAACGCCAGCGCCGCTGCCGGCCTGGATCTGGTGTTCCAGTTCAACATCGAAGACGGCGACAACTACGCGCTGATCGTCAAGGATGGCGCCTGCGCCATCGAACAAGGCGACAACCCGAACGCCAACGTCACCCTGATCATGGACAGCGAAACCCTCAAGGGCATCACCACAGGTGAAACCGACGGCATGCAGGCCTTCATGGCCGGCAAGCTGCGCGCCGAAGGCGACATGATGCTGGCGATGAAGCTGGGCGAACTGTTCCCGGTCTGATTCGGCGGGCTGCTCGCAACACACGAAAACCGGAGTCCTGGCACTCCGGTTTTTTTATGGTTCATCGTATTTTCAGGGGGAATGCTTGGATCGGACTGACAATACTGTGTTAGTTGTTCTTGTGTTTGTTCCGAATTGCCGCGTTTTTGCTGATGTTTTTGGTTTCGCCCTCCCGGGCGAGTCACTTTTGTCCCAGATGGCCAGTCCTCGCCGCCTCTGACAACCCCAAAGCGGCGTCAAGAACACCAACACAGGCCAACATAAACTTGCCAGTGCGGTGTCAGCCCAGCATCCCGCCCCCTGAAATGCGAAGAACCAGAAAAAGAGCAAGTAAAAGTCAACTCATCGCCCTACTGCTAGCACCCTTTCTGCCCCCATGTAACTAGATGTGTACTTCATGCCCGCCGTATACCGCTGGAACTAGCGGCTACTCCGACAACTCCGCCCGTACCCGGCGCGGCAATATGGAGAGGAAGTTGTCTCGCGCCACCTTGTGCGCCACGTCTTCGGGCAAGGCGTCGAGGAAGGGATCGAAGCCGGTCATGTACTCGCCCAGGCTGCCGAAGCGGCCAACCACATCCGAGCCGATCATGAAGCGCTCGGGGTAGCTGCTGACCAGGTGTACCCAATCCGGATCCGGTTTGCCGTTCTCGTCCAGCAAATAGGGGCGTAGCACGGTCCAGGACAGGTCGATGTACAGGTTGGGGTAATTGTCCAACATGCGCTCGAGTGTGGGCAGGAGGAAATCCAGTTTCTCCTGGTGGCGATGAATTTCCGCGCTGGTGCCGGCGTGCGCCCAGATGAAACGCACATGCGGGTGATTGCGCAGCGGCGTCTCGATCTCCTGCAGATAGAGCGGATTGCGCTCACGCTTGGAAGTGATGTTGGAATGCAGCATTACCGGCAGGTCGTATTCGGCGGCCAGGTGGAACACCCGCGCCAGCGCCTCGTTGTCAGCCCGCGGCGCACGGCCGTGGATCAGTGCGGTGAGGTCGTCGTGTCGGGTGAAGATTTCGCCGATGCCCTGCCATAACCCAGGATCGAGTTCGAGCATGCGCCGGATGTGCGCGTCGGCATTCTTGTCATTGGGGTTGAAGCCGGACAGGAAGGGGTGAAAACGACGGCGCTGTTCGGCCGGCAGACGCTTGTAGGCCTCGGCGATGAACACGTCAGTGGCGCTGTACCAGTAGGCATTGGCGTCGTCGCCGGCGTAGTAGCGCGGGCGCTTGGGCTCGTCCTCGTCCCATTTCTTGACCACCGGAATGCCGGAGAACATCACGTGATCGACGTTGTTCTGCGCCATCTTCTCCAGCAGCTCGTCCATGCCGGCGCTTTCCTGGAAGAAATCCACGTAGTGCAAATGGGCATCGCTGTAACGGTATTCACGGGCCTGGGCAGCGCTGGCGAGCATCGCGCCGAGGGCCAGCAGCAGCGGCATCGAACGAAGAGTGAGCAAGACGAGTCCTCCTGACGGTATGGCAGCATAGACCGCCGTGGCAGGCGGCAAGTTCGCCGTACCCTGCTGTCTTCGCCCTGCACTGGAGCGCGACGAGCATCACTGCACCAACGCTGCACAGCGGCGAGCGCTCGATGCCTCGCCAGGGCAGTGGCTACGCCAAAGAGATGATGGCACTTGGCTTGCAGAGCCCCAGACAAATCGAAGGGGGAACAGCCATGATGCAGTTGCTGCGCAAACCGACCCGCAAAGCCCAGGATGAGGCCGCTCTGGAGGCCCTGTTCCAAGCACACGATCTCACCATCCGCCTGCCGGAACAGCAGCAATGGATGACCCGCCTGAATCTGTTCAGCGCCGGCCTGCAGCAGCGCATCCGCAGCAGCCTGACAGCCGCCGTCGGCATCGCCGCCCATGCACCGCAACTGGCGAGTATCGCCGCTGCCAATCAGCAGAGCGGGCAAACCCTGGCGCAGTCTTCGGAGCTGATCGCCAGTGCCAGTGAACAGGTCACCACCACCCTCGATGCCGAGCTGGTTCCCGGTGCCGGCGAGGTCGCCCGGCTGTCCAGCGAAGTCTCCGCCACCCTGCATCGCTGCCAGGACAGCGGCAAGGCCGTGCTCGGCCAGGTCGAAGTGATCGATGCCAGCGAGGCGCAACTGATCCAGGTGATCGGGCAACTGACCGCGCAGCTCGACGAAGTGAGCAAGGTTATCGGCGTGATCGCCAGCATTTCCCAGCAGACCAATCTGCTGGCCCTCAATGCCGCCATCGAGGCCGCGCGGGCCGGCGAGCATGGCCGTGGCTTCGCCGTGGTCGCCGAAGAAGTACGCCGTCTGGCCGGCCATACAACCGAAGCCACCAGCCAGGTCAGCGACATCATCGAAGGCTTCCGCAAGGGCATGCAACAGCTCGACGACGCCAGCCAGCAGATGCACCAGGCCGTGGCCGATGGCCGCTCCGGCATCCTCGCCGTCAGTTCAGGGCTGGACAGCACGCGCCAGGTCATGGATCGCCTGGACGCTCAGGTCGGGCAGATCGCCGCCGGCACCGAACAGATCGGCCAGGCCGTGCGCTCGATCAATGGCGACGTGCAAAACATCGCCCGTGTGGCAGGCGATCTGCTCGGCAAGGCTGGCCAGGTGCTGCATCACAGCCAGGCCGTGCGCGAAGACGGTGACCGTCTGCTCGCCGGGCTCGGCGACTTCCGCCTGGAAATCCACAACGCCGTGCGCGCCAGCGTCGAGCAACTGGCGCAGCGTCCCGAAATGGCTGGCGATGTGGCTACCGCCGAGCGCTTGCTCGAAGACACCCTGGCACGCGACAGGCGTTTCGAGCTGTTCTACCTGGTCGACCAGCGTGGCGTGCAGATTTCCGAGAATGTCTTCGCCGCTGACGTACCTCACGACGAAGCAGTCAGTTGCCGTGGTCGGGACTGGGGGCAACGCCCCTGGTTTCGCGCCGTGGCCGAGCGCATGGCCAGCCATATCACCAAGGTCTACCGTTCTTCGGCCACCGATGATTTCTGTTTCACCGTATCGGTGCCCATCCTCGATGGCCAGGGGCGTTTGCTGCGCGTTCTGGGTGCCGACGTGCGTCTGTCGGCACTGGTGTGAAGAGCTCTGCCTGGGCTAGGCTTGCGGGCATTGCCGTCACGCCTTCCGGGAAGCGCCATGATCCGCATTCATAACAGCAAGGGCCTGCAGCAACAGATCAGTATCGACGCCCACCAACTGCTCGGCGACGTTGCCCCCGAACTGGGCGGCGACGGCGCCGGGCCTGATCCGCACGATCTGTTCGACGCCTCGCTCGGCACCTGCAAGGCCATGACCCTGCTGCTTTATGCACGCCAGCGCGGCCTGCCGCTGGAGGGTATCGACGTTAGCGTCGAGCGCGACGACAGCGAAGAACGCGAGGGTAACTATCACCTGATTGTCGAGCTGTCGCTCAAGGGCCCTCTGGACGAGACCCAGCGCCAGCAACTGCTGCGCATCGCCGACAAGTGCCCGATCCACAAACTGATGACCAGCACCGATATCCAGATCGAAACACGCTTGGCCGGGGCCTCGGCATGAGCGGCCTGCAACTGATCAAACCACGCGCCGAAGACATTGCCGGCCAGCCGATCCTGCGCCCGCTGCCCTCGGCGCGTGCCCGCAGCATCGGCCCGTTCGTCTTCTTCGACCATATGCTGGAGCAGGACTACCCAGCCGGCAGCGGCATGAACATCGCCCAGCATCCGCATATCGGCCTGTCCACCCTCACCTACCTGTTCGAGGGCCAGTTGCAGCACAAGGACAGCCTGGGCTCGGATCAGTTGGTCGCCCCCGGTGACGTCAGTTGGATGACCGCTGGGCGCGGCGTCGCCCATGTCGAACGCACCCCGCCAGCGCAACTGACTCATAGCAAGCGCCTGCACGGTCTGCAGGTCTGGCTGGCGCTGCCGGAAAGCGAGGAGCAGTGCGAGCCGAGCTATAGCCATCACTCTGCCGCCTCGCTGCCACGCAGCGAGGCCATGGGGATACGCATCACCCTGATCGCCGGCAGCGGTTTCTGCCTCGAATCACCCGTGCCGGTACGCTCGCCCACCCTCTACGCCGAGCTGCGCCTGGCCGCCGGCGCCAGCCTGCTGATCCCGGACGAGTACAGTGAGCGTGCGCTCTATCTGATCGATAATGAAGCCGAACTGGATGGTGAGGCCCTGCCCGCCCATACCATGGCCGTGATCCCAACCGGTGAGACGCCACTGATCAGCGCCTGCGGCGAATGCCACCTGGCGCTGATCGGAGGCGAGCCCATCGGCCCACGGCGGATGAACTGGAACTTCGTCGCCAGCACCCCTGAGCTGATCGACCAGGCGCGTCAGCGCTGGGCCGCCGGCGACTGGCCGCAGGTGCAGGGGGAAACCACGCGGATCGAGTTGCCAGGCTGAAATAGGCACCTTAGGCGAGTCAATTTTTGCCCGGATGGCCGGCCCGACAAAAGTAACCAAAACCCTCAGCCCGGTCATCTGGCTTTTGTTGCTCAACCTCTTCCACGACGATTCCGTTCGCCTTCCTGGGCAGGCTCTGCACGCGCCTTAACCTGCGGTTATTCCCGGTGCTTGATGAGGGCAGCCGTAGGGCGGACTTAGGAGCCTAAGCGAACAGTCCGCCGGGCCATGCCCAGTTCGGCACCACGGCTCACGCTCAATACTCCCACCAACGGCGTACTGTTTCCGAGCAGCCGGCGTCCCAGTATGCCCATGAATGAAAGGCTGCGCCGGGGGCGCACAGCCTTGCCTTCAACGTGGCATCCAAACGAGCGTCACTACTCGGCAAAAACCTCATCGAACAGATCGTTCATGGCCCTGAACGCCCGCGCCGCCACCACCGGATGGTACTGATTAGAGCCCGGCACGTTGGCCTTGGGGTTGGTGAACGAGTGCACCGCACCGCCATAGCTGACCAGTTGCCAGTCAGCCTTGGCCGCCTTCATCTCGGCGATGAAGCCGTCGACCTGCTCTTGCGGCACGGCCGGGTCGTCCGCCCCGTGCAGCACCAGCACCGGCGCCTTGATGTTCTTGGCATCGGCTGGGTTGGGCGTATCCAGATTGCCATGGAAGGAAACGAAGCCTTTCAGCGGCGCGCCCGAACGGGCCAGCTCCAGCACGGTGCCACCACCGAAGCAGAAACCGATGGCGCCCAGTTTGCTGACATCCAGCGCCACCTCGCTGCTTTGCGCCTTGAGTACCTCGACCGCCGCCTGGGCACGTTTGCGCATCAGCGCCCGATCACTGCGCACCGCCGTGGCAGCGGCCTTGGCTTCTTCGGCATTGCTCGGGCGAATGGACTTGCCGTACATGTCGGCGAGAAACACCACGTACTTGTCGCCGGCGGCGCGCGCCGCCTTCTTCACCGTGTCCTCGTTCACCCCCATCCAGTTGGGCACAGCCAACAAACCGGGGCGTGGGGTGCTGACCGAATCGTCATAGACCAGCACGCCCTCGAAGGCGTCACCGTCGATTTCGTAGGGTATGGGCTTGGCCACGACCGCCGCCTCTGCCAGGCCACCGAGCGTGGCACACAGGAGCGGAGCCAGGGTTTTCTTCTGCATGGGTAAGCATCCTCAGTGGTAAATGGGTGAGCCACTTGGCCCGTCGGCCAGGCCTTGGCCGCGCAACCTTGTACAGAATGATCAGGCACCCTGTTCGGCCCAACGTTCCTTGATCTGCAGGATTTCCGGCAGGCAGCCGATGAACAGCTCGACCAGGCGCGGATCGAAGTGGCGGCCACTCTGCTCGCGCAGGAAGGCAACGGCCTCTTCCACCGGCCAGGCCTGCTTGTAGGGGCGCACGCTGGTCAGCGCGTCGAACACATCGGCAATGGCGACGATGCGACCCTCCAGCGGGATGTCTTCGCCGCTGAGGCCGTTGGGGTAGCCAGTGCCGTCCCATTTCTCGTGGTGCGACAGGGCGATGCGCTGGGCGGTGCGCAGCAAGCCGGAACTGTGTTCGCCGATGATGCGCGCGCCGATCTCGACGTGCTGGCGCATGATCTGCCATTCCTGCTCGTCGAGTTTGCCCGGCTTGCGCAGCACGGCATCGGGTATGCCGATCTTGCCGACATCGTGCATGGGCGCGGCGTTGAGCAGCTCCTCCGCCGCACTCTCGTTGAAGCCAGCGGCCAGGGCCAGCACCTTGGAGAAATGGCTCATGCGGATCACATGCAGCCCGGTCTCGTTGTCCTTGTATTCGGCCGCCATGCCCAGGCGCTGGACGATCTGCAGGCGCGTGCGCTTGAGCTCGTCGAGGCGCACCAGGGACAGGTGCGTGCGCACCCGGGCGCGAACGATCGAGGGACTGACCGGTTTGGTGATGTAGTCCACGGCGCCGACCTCGAAGCCATGGGCCTCGTCATCGGTATCGGCCAGGGCGGTGACGAAGATCACCGGGATCGACTGCAACGAGGGGTCGGCCTTCAGGGTTTCGCACACTTCATAACCGGCCATGCCGGGCATCATCACGTCGAGCAGGATCAGGTCGGGCATTTCCCGCGCGGCCATTTCCAGTGCACGCGCCCCTTCCTTGGCGAACAGCAGGCGGTAATCGTCCTGCAGGATGTGGCGCAGCACCTGCAGGTTGGTCGGCTCGTCGTCAACCAATAGCAGCAGCGGACGGGTATCGTTGGTCTGGGTCATGATTCGGGTATTTCCTCGTCCTGCAGTTGCAGCAACAGTTCATTCAGCTCGGCGAGTGCCAGATCGAAGTCGAAATCGTCCAGAGCCTGGCGGATGCGCGCCACGCTCGCCACATCGCTGCAGCCACCCTCCAGTATCTGCATGGCGGCATCGTCCAAACCGCCACGCAGCATGGCCTGACGCAATTGCAGGCCAGCCAGGCGCAAGGTGGCGTTGTCGAGGGGCTGCACAGGGGTGACCGGCGCCAGACCGCCCGGCGGCAAGGGTACGGCTGCGGCGATGGCCTGCAAGGTCTGCTCGACACGCCCGGCCAGCTCCCGCAGCGTTGCCTCGTCCTCGGCCTCGAAACCCTGTTCGAGGCGCAGTGCCAGCTCCGCCAGGCCGGTCAATGCCAGGTTACCAGCCACACCGCGCAGCCGGTGCGCCAAAGCCCGGCCGGCCTGCCAGTCCTGGGCGCCGAGCACCTCATCGATATGCGCAGGCAGGTCTTTCTGTTCAGCGACGAAGGCATGAATGGCCTCGGCCATGCGCAGTGCGCCGCCCCAGCGCAGGCTGCCCCGTGCCCAGTCGAACAGGCCAGCGCCGTTGTGCAGATGGCTGACGCTGGCCGGTACCTGGGTCAGGCCAAGCACCCGGGCAATTTCCCAGAGCAGTGCCTGCATGTCCAAGGGCTTGGCGGCAAAGCCATTCATGCCGGCATCCAGCGCCGCCTGGCGGTCATGGTCGAGCACACTGGCAGTCAGGGCGATGATCGGCACGGCCGGGCGCGCCTGTTCGAGCTCCAGCGCCCGAATGCGCCGCGAGGCTTCCAGGCCATCCATGCCGGGCATCTGCACGTCCATCAGAATCAGATCGAAGCTGCCTTCGGCGAAGGCGGCGAGCGCCTGCTCGCCATCGCCGACACAGTGCACGCGGTGCCCCAGGCGTTGCAGGTTGATTTGCAGCAGCTCGAGGTTCTGCGGCACGTCATCGGCGGCGAGAATGGTCAGGTGCCCCAACTCCGGTAATGCTACGTGCTGCGGCGATGCCCTTTGCTTGCCGGCACGCAGGGGCAGCTCGACACTGAAGCAGCTGCCCTGCCCTTCGACGCTCTCCACACGCAATCGGCCGCCCATCAGCTCAACCAACTGGCGTGAGATGGTGGTACCAAGGCCATTGCCGCCGAAGCGCCGGCTCATCGAGGCATCGGCCTGGGCGAAGGGGTCGAAGATTCTTTCCAGACGATCGGCGGCGATGCCGATGCCGGTGTCTTTCACCGCCAGACGCATCGCCTCCGGTTCGCCAGAGACGGTCAGACATACTTCGCCCTCAAGGGTGAACTTGACCGCATTGCCGAGCAGATTGGTCAGCACCTGCTGGATACGCAGCGAGTCGCCGCAGAAGAATTCCGGCACCGTTTCCGGGTAATCCAGATACAAGCGCAAGCCCTTGCTCTCGGCCGCCAGGCGCTGGGTGGCGCAGACCTGTTCGCACAGCTCGCGCAGGGAGAAGTCCAGGGCCTCCAGCTCGACGGCGCCGCGGTCGAGCTTGGCCGTATCGAGAATGTCATTGAGCAGCCCCAGCAGCGAGCGCGAAGCGTCATGCACGGTCTTCAGATGACGCCGCTGTTCGGCGGACAGCGAGGTATTCAGCAGCAGCTCGGTAAAGCCGATGATGGCATTCATCGGGGTGCGGATCTCATGGCTCATGTTGGCCAGGAAGCTGCTGCGTGCGGCGGCGGCGGCCTCGGCGCGGTCACGGGCGGCACGCAGTTCCTGCTCCATCAGGCGCCTTGGGGTCAGGTCGGTGGCCAGCTTGACCACCTTGAAGGGCTTGCCATCGCTATCGAGAATCGGGTTGTAGCTGGCCTGGATCCAGCACTCGCGCCCGCCCTTGCCAAGCCGCCTATACTCGCCCATGCGGAAATGCCCGGCACGCAGTTCCTCCCAGCCCTGCCGGTAGGACTCGCTGGCCGCCAGCTCAGGGTCGCAGAACATGGCATGGGGCTGGCCAATCACTTCCTCGCGAGAGTAGCCGAACAGCGCCAGAGCATTGTCGTTGATCGCCAGCACCCGGCCATCGAGATCGAACTCCACCATGGCCATGGCCTTGCTGATGGCGGTGACCTTGCCTTCGTATTCGGCGTTGCGGCGCTTGGTTTCGGTCTGATCGAGCAATACGCCATCGATCCAGCGCGCCACGCCCTCCTCATCGCACACAGCACTGCCACTTTCCCAGATCCAGTGCTCACGGCCATCGCGGTCGAACAGCCGGTACTCCACCGTGTAGTTGCGCTGTTGCTCGATGGCACGGTTCACCTCATCGGCCACGCGCTGGTAGTCATCCGGGTGATACAGATCGGCGATGGAGCAACGCCGGGAGATGAAATCCTCGGCACTCCAGCCCGTCAGCGTTTGCACCGCGTCGCTGATGAACAGCATGCTCCAGTCGCGATCAAGCAGACAGCGGAACGACACCCCAGGAATGTTGCCGATCAGCGAGCGGTATTGCAGTTCGCTTTCGCGCAACGCCTTCTCCATGCGCTGGCGCTCGCTGATATCGGAGACGAAGACCACGAACAGAGGGTTACTGCCGGTCTGGGTGATGCCAACGCTGATACGCACCGGCTTTTCCTCGCCGTCACGAGTCAGGCAGATCAGCTCGTGCTCGCCCTTGGCCATGGACAGTTGCCCCGTGCGCAGGTAGTCGCTGAGCAGGCCCTCGATGCTTTCCACCAGGCGATGCGGTACCAGCGTGCTCATATGCATGCCCAGCAGCTCTTGCGGCGCCCAGCCGAACAGGCGCGTGACCGAGTGATTGGCAGAACGCACGATGCCCTGAGGGTCGAGGGTGACGATGGCATCCAGAGCCGTGTCGAAGATCGAGCGCAGATGCTGTTCGCTGGCCTTGAGCTGCTGGCTCATGCGCCGATAACGCAGCAAGGTGTTCACGGCCACCACGCAGACGGTCAGGGTAACGGTCAGCAGGGTGATAGCAACGGCGATATAGCCACTGTCCATCACCCCCGTCGGTTCGGCGAACTCGGGCGTGCCGACGAAACGCGCAGCCGCCATGCCGGTATAGTGCATGCCACTGATGGCCAGCCCCATGACCAGGGCGCTGATGGCCAGGGTCCAGAATGCGGGTAGTCGCCCCTCCAGGCCGAAGCGTATCCACAAGGCGAGTATGGCCAGGGCGATAGCCACGATGATCGACAGTGCGAACATCCAGGGGTCGTAACGCAGCAGCGGCGCCATCTCCATCGCGGCCATGCCGCTGTAGTGCATGGCGCCGATGCCCGCACCGACCAGTACGCCCCCTACGCAGAGCTGCAGCAGGCTCAGATCACGCCGTGCCAGCAGGCTCAACGCCACCCAGGAAGCCCCCAGGCTGGGCAACAGGGACAGCAAGGTGATGCCCAGGTCGAAATGCACGGTGGCACACAGCTCGAAGGCCAGCATGCCGAGAAAATGCATGGCCCAGATGCCACCACCGAGCGCCAGTGATCCGGTGAGGATGGTGACGTGGCGAGCCATGGGCTGGGTACTGTCGCGTGCCTCGCCAGCCAGTTGCAGGGCCATGCCAGCGGTGAACACGGCGATGGTCAACGACAGCAGCACCAGACCGGGGTCATAGTTGCTGAGAACCAGAACGGCAGGATCCGCGCCCATGATGAAGAGTAAATCGAAGAGCGCCATAGAACCCCGAACCGAGCAATTAAAGGCAAAGCGCCACCATCACAGCCGACAACCTTCGGCCTGTCAATCTATGGGGCTGATAGAAAAACCTCGTGCGCCCGGCGCTGGAGCTACCCTGGGTAATGGGCAAGTGCGGCTGACGAAGCGGTCTTGCCGATAAACCTAGACAATAAAAACGCCGCGTTCCAATACGGAGCGCGGCGTTTCTTGAAACGGGCTGGGAGCAAGCTCCCAGCATTCGGAGTCAGGCGGAAAGCTCGACCAGCAGTTTGTTCAGGCGCTGCACGTAGGCAGCCGGATCCTTCAGGCTGTCGCCGGCAGCCAGAGCGGCCTGATCGAAGAGGATATGCGAGAGGTCGGCGAAGCGGTCTTCGTCGGGCTCGGCATCCAGGCGCTCGATCAGCGGGTGCTCCGGGTTGAACTCGAAGATGGGCTTGGAGTCCGGCACCTTCTGCCCGCTGGCTTCGAGAATCTGGCGCATCTGCAGGCCGAGATCCTGTTCGCCAATGGCCAGGATCGCCGGCGAATCGGTGAGACGGTGGGACACACGCACCTCGGCCACCTGCTCGCCCAGCGCACCCTTGAGGCGCTCGATCAGCCCCTCCTTGGCCTTGGCTACTTCCTCCTGGGCCTTCTTGTCTTCTTCCGAGTCCAGCTTGCCCAGATCCAGGTCGCCACGAGCCACATCGACGAACTGCTTGCCGTCAAACTCGGTCAGGTAGCTCATCAGCCACTCGTCGATGCGATCGGTGAGCAGCAGCACTTCGATGCCCTTCTTGCGGAAGACTTCCAGATGCGGGCTGTTCTTGATCTGCGCGTAGGATTCGCCGGTGAGGTAGTAGATCTTGTCCTGGCCTTCCTTGACGCGGCCCAGGTAGTCGGCCAGCGACACGCTCTGCTCGTCGCCCTCGCCCGCGGTGGAGGCGAAGCGCAAGAGACCTGCGATCTTCTCCTTGTTGGCGAAGTCTTCGGCCGGGCCTTCCTTGAGCACCTGACCGAAGGCCTTCCAGAAGGTCTTGTAGTCGTCCGGCTTGTCCTTGGCCAGTTTCTCCAGCATGTCCAGCACACGCTTGGTCAGTGCCGACTTCATCGAGTCGATCACCGGGTCTTTCTGCAGGATCTCGCGGGAGACGTTCAGCGACAGGTCGTTGGAGTCCACCACACCCTTGATGAAGCGCAGGTACAGTGGCAGGAACTCATCAGCCTGATCCATGATGAACACGCGCTGCACGTAGAGTTTGAGGCCCTTGGGTGCTTCGCGGTGGTACAGGTCGAACGGCGCACGGCCCGGCACGTAGAGCAGCGAGGTGTATTCCAGCTTGCCCTCGACCTTGTTGTGGCTCCAGGTCAGCGGGTTCTCGAAATCGTGGCCAACGTGCTTGTAGAACTCCTGGTACTCCTCGTCCTTCACCTCGCTGCGCGGACGGGTCCACAGGGCGCTGGCGCGGTTGACGGTTTCCCACTCCACCTCGGCGGGTTTGTCTTCACCGTGGTGCTCTTTCGGCAGCTCGATGGGCAGGGCGATATGGTCGGAGTATTTCTTCACGATGTTGCGCAGACGCCAGCCATCGGCGAACTCTTCCTCGCCCGCCTTCAGATGCAGGACGATGCGGGTGCCACGCTCGGCTTTCTCGACGGTAGCCACCTCGAACTCACCCTCGCCTTGCGACGACCAGTGCACGCCTTCGGCCGCCGACAGGCCGGCGCGACGGGTGAACACCTCCACCTTGTCGGCAACGATGAAGGCCGAGTAGAAGCCCACGCCGAACTGGCCGATCAGGTGCGAATCCTTCTTCTGATCACCGGACAGGTTCTTGAGGAAGTCGGCGGTGCCGGACTTGGCGATGGTGCCCAGGTGCGTGATGACCTCATCACGGCTCATGCCGATGCCGTTGTCCTCGAGGGTGACGGTCTTGGCATCCTTGTCGAAGGACAGGCGGATCTTCAGGTCGGCGCCGCCTTCGAGCAGTTCGGGCTTGGCCAGCGCCTCGAAACGCAGCTTGTCAGCGGCATCGGAGGCGTTGGAAATCAACTCGCGCAGGAAGATTTCCTTGTTCGAATAAAGGGAATGGATCATCAGGTGAAGCAGTTGCTTCACCTCGGTCTGGAAGCCCAGGGTTTCTTTTTGAGTTTCCACACTCATGGTCGTCTAACTCCACATGCTGGTCTGAGCCGCCGGGCGGCGGATGACCTACAGATGGGGCCAGTACGATGGATTTCAAGGGCTTAGGGTCTGTTGCCGTTTCGCACACCACTCGCGGCGAAACGGCAACAGAGTGCCGCTAAGGCTCCAACAGCTCCAGGCGGCCGATCTCGTCCGGCGCGAAGCTGAAGCTGGCCTGCCCGCCGCCGCTGCCCATCTGCTGACTGAGACGAATGCTGCCGTCGCTGTCGATGCCGACGAAGCGCCCCTCCACCGTACCGCCATTGGCCCGCACCAGGCGCATGCGCAGATTACGGTACAGCTCCGGGCTTCGCTGCAGACGCGCCAGACTGAAGCGCTCACGACGATCCAGCGGCCGGCTGACTCGGGGTTCCTCGACGACCTGGGGTCTCTCGGCCACCGGCTGGGCATTGGTCGCCGGCAAGGGTGGGAAGTGATCGGCCTCGACCACCCAGCCCTGCGCGCCCTTGTTCAGCGTGACCGGCAAACGCTCGAGCCGCGTACCGACCTGTGCCTCGATCTCCAGCTCCAGGCGTTCCCCCTTGAAACTGAAGGTCGGCAGCCTGGACAGCTCCACCGCCTCGGTGGCGAAGCGTCGCTGCAAGTAGTCACGGAGCACGTAGGCGATGGTGTCACGCGAATCGAAACGGCGATCCACCCGACCGTCACGGTAGCGCAGGCGATCCGTGTACAGCTCCACGCGGCCGCTCAGGCTGGTCTTGAAACGCGGCGGCAGCACCAGATGAAAGTCACCGATCAGGCGGTTCGGCGCCTCTGGGCGCAGATCCAGGTGCAGGGTATAACCACGAGCGAGGCGGCGTGCCTCGGGCAGATCCTGCTCCGGCAGCAGCCAGCTCAGTTCCACCTCCGGCAGCGTGCCTGTGTCTTGTGGCAGCACATCGACGCGCACCGGGCCGCTGACCGGCTGCGGCAGGCGAATGGTCAGTTCGCGCAAGGCGAAGAAATCCATACCCTCGCGCAGCCGCAGCACACCCTCGATCAACTCGCCCTGTTGCGGCTGGAACGGCAAACCGTTGAGTTTGCCCCGCAAATCGATGGCCAATTCGCGCGGCGCCTGTACCTCGGGCTGCAACCAGTCCAGACGCAAGATGGCCGCGAGCCGGTCAGCATCCTTGCTGGCCAACAGCGTCATGCCCACCACCAGCGGGATGATGCCCAGCCCCACAAGCATCAGGGCGCTACGCGCCTTGGCCCAGTGCCGCAGGATATACAGCAGCGTCAGCGGTGGGATCAGGCTGCCCCAGCCCCACAGCAAGCTGGTGGAGAAAGCCCGCATGACCAGCCAAACCAGGCCTGCCAGGATCAACAGCAAGCCCCCGATAATCAGTAACGCATCCATCCAGCAATTCCTTGTATTCTATAGCCTGCGCAGGCAGAGCGCATCATCGCAGCAAGCTGCCCTGCGACCAGGCACCACGATAATGGCCGCCCCCTGGGTAATCCACCGAGAAGTCGATGATTTCAGCAATTCTCTGGGCTCCACCCGCTCACGGCGAGCGCCCTCAACCTTGGATGGGGCCAGCGCCGGGAACTTCGTTGTATTCGGGTGGCTCCAAGGACTGCGTATGGGCCTTGCCCCGCACCATAACTCTCAGACATGGAGTGCTATCGTGAAAAAACATCTGACTTACGCCCTGCTGCTTGCCACCGCCCTGGGTCTGGCCGCCTGCGAGAAGACCCCGGAAGACAAGATGGAGTCGGCCAAGGAGTCAGCCTCCGAAGCCATGGAGAACCTCGGCGATGCTGCCAAGGAGAGCGGCGAGGCCATCGAGCAGAAAACCAACGAAGCCCTGGGTAACGAGCCCACCACTGGCGAGAAGATTCAGAACGCAGCCGATGACGCAGCAGACGCCGTCGAAGATGCCGGCGACGAAGCCAAGGATGCCGTTGACGGCAATTGATCGCCCTATCAAGCATGCAACGAGGCCCGCTTTCAGACTGTGTGAAAACTACTGCGCTCGGTCATGCTGCGTTAAAAAACGACTCAAAATGCTCATTTACAACTCGTAAACTGCGCTTTTTCGCCGTTTTTTGCCTTGCCTGACCTTCGCTCGCTACGTTTTCACACGGTCTGCTTTGCGGGCCTCTTTCGTTTCATAGCGCCGGGCTGAGCATCAGCAGCAGGCTGCAGGCCAAACCGACGATCCATACCAGGCTGCGCTGCCAGTGCAGATCCCACCAGTACAGCAGCAGATAGAGCACGCGGCTGGCCACGAAGGTGATCGCCAGCACATCCACCAGTAGCCCATTGGTCTGACTGACGTGAGCCATCAGCACCCCGGCGACGAACAGCGGAAAGGCCTCGAAACTGTTCAGATGCGCTGCCAGGGCACGCGCGCCGAAGCCGGTCAGGCGTGCCTGCTGAGCGCGCGGATGATGGTTGTCGTAGCGACCACTCCCCTCCTCGGCCATGGCCTTGGCCACCGGCGCCTTGGCGATGAAGATCAGCAAGGCGCTGATGAAGATGCACCAGAACGGTATCGTCATTCGCTTTTCTCCTTGGCCGCCTCGGCGGCCGGCGTAGGGGTGTAGACCATCACTTCCAGCACGTCCGAGTGAAATTCTCGGTGATACAGCACCAGCACCACACCGGTGGTGACCAGCATGAAGAACCAGGGGTTGATGAACCAGGCCAGATTGGCCATGCCGAAATAGTAGGCACGCAAGCCGAAGTTGAACTGGTTGGCGGCCATGGAAATCACCCGTGCAGCCCGTTCGGCGAAAGCCCTGCGCTCCGGCTCGGTGACGTGCCGCTCACCCACCATGGGCGCCGAGCCCACCAGCACCGCAGCGAAGTTGTACTGGCGCATGCACCAACTGAAGGTGAAGAAGGCGTAGACGAAGATGATCCCCAGGCACAAGAGCTTGATCTCGGACAGGCCACGGCTGACCGGCTGCACGAAGGGAATGTCTGCCAGCAACGACAGGGCGCGGTCGGAGGCGCCCAGCACGGTGAGAATACCGGCGAGGATGATCAGCGTGCTGGAGGCGAAGAACGAGGCGTTACGCTCCAGGTTGCCGATCACGTTGGCATCGGCGATGCGGTTCTCGCGTAGCAGCATGCGCCGCATCCAGTCCTCGCGATAGAGGTGCAGAACACTGGCCAGGCAAGGTGTGGTACGGCCCTTCCAGGAGGCATAGCGGGTATAGCCGACCCAGCACAGAACGAACCAGAGCGCGGCGAGAAAATGGGGAACAAGCGTGTTGCTGATGGGCATGCCAACTCCTTGTATGACTGCCGCGAATTATAGCCGGAGCGCAAGCTTGCTGGTTCGACAAAAGGCAAAGAGAAACGCCGCGATTTCGCGGCGTTTCGTCGATTCAGGCGGCGCTGGTCTGCCGGCTGCCAAGGATGCGGTCGAGCAAGGCGACCACTACCAGGGTGACCAGCACCGGCACCAGCCAGCCCAGGCTCTGCCCGGCCAGCGGCAACTGGCCGAACCAGGCCGGCACATGCTCAGCAAAGGCCGATGCGGCCAGGCCGTCGGCCACACCGAAGATCAGCGTCACCGCCATCACCGGCACGAACACCAGCGTCTGCGAACACCACAGACGGTTGGCCAGGCTCAGGGCGATCAGCACGATGGCCAGCGGATACAAGCCCACCAGCACCGGGATGGAGAAGCTGATCAGCTGGGTCAGTCCCTGGTTCGCCACGAGCAGGCTGAACAGACCGAAAACGACCACCACCAGGCGATAGGAAACCGGCAGCAGCTTGCTGAAGAACTCGCCACAGGCCGTCAGCAGCCCCACCGCCGTGGTCATGCAGGCCAGGGTGATGACCACGGCCAGCAGCAGATTGCCAGTGGTGCCGAAGGTGTGATTGACGTAGGTGGTCAGCACCTGCACGCCGTTCTCCGCGTCACCGGCTATGCCCTGGCTGGTGGCGCCGAGGTAGAACAGCGCCAGATACACCAGCGACAGACCAATGGCCGCGATCACCCCGGCGATCATCGAGTAGCGCGTCACCAGAGCACTGTCGCTGACACCGCGATCACGAATGGCGCTGGCGATGACGATACCGAACACCAGCGCGCCCAGGGTATCCATGGTCAGGTAACCCTGCAGGAAGCCTTGCACCAGCGGCGCTTCGCGATAGCTGGCGCTGACCACGCCGATCTCGCCGGCCGGCGCGAACAGTGCCGCACCGCCGAGCACCAGCAAGGCGCTGAGCAGCACCGGGGTGATGAATTTGCCGATGCGATCCACCAGGCGCCCTGGATTGAGGGAAAGGAACAGCACCACGGCAAAGTAAGCCAGGGTGTAGAGCGCCAGAGGCAGCGCCTCGTCACCCGTGAAAGGTGCCACGCCCATCTCGAAAGACACCACGGCGGTGCGCGGGGTGGCGAACAGCGGGCCGATGGCCAGGTACACGGCGACCGCCAGCAGCGAGCCGGCCACCTTGCCCAGCGGCGCGGTCAGGTTGTCCATGCCACCGCCGACACGAGCCAGCGCCACCACGGTGAGCAACGGCAGGCCCACGCCCGTCAGCAGAAAGCCCAGGGCGGCAGGCAGCAGATTGGCCCCTGCGGCCAATCCGGCGCTGGGCGGGAAGATGATGTTGCCGGCGCCAAGAAACAGCGCAAAAGTCATGAAACCAAGGGCCAGGACATCCAGGCCTTTCAAACGAGTCATAGAGAGAAATACCACAGGCAGGAATTCAGAAAGTCGCGCAGGTTTCCTTCAGGGATCAAGGGAAACGTCGCTCGAGCGTTTGGCTCGAACCACTGGGAGCGTCGCCCGGCGCTTGTGGCGCCACGGACAGGGTTAGCAGGCCATGGTAACGAAAACGGCCCTACAGCAGCTGAGGATGGGGCAAAGCTGTCGAAGTGCCGTAACTCGCTGTCGCATGCGTGATAGTTGCAGAGCTCCACATACGGCTGCCCTGCCCCATGTACCTTCCCCAGCCTCATGGTCTGGCAGCTCGCGCAAAATGAAAAAGGCCACCCGAAGGTGGCCTCTCTCGATCCGCCAAGAACGCTTAGGCGTTCTTGACTTCCCAGCCGGTCAGCTCGGCCAGGGCCTTGCCGATGTCAGCCAGGGAACGCACGGTTTTCACACCGGCGTCCTGCAGGGCGGCGAACTTCTCGTCCGCAGTGCCTTTGCCGCCGGAGATGATGGCGCCAGCGTGGCCCATACGCTTGCCGGGCGGAGCGGTCACACCAGCGATGTAGGAAACTACAGGCTTGGTGACGTTGGCCTTGATGAAGGCCGCCGCTTCTTCCTCGGCCGAACCACCGATTTCACCGATCATGACGATGGCTTCGGTTTTCGGGTCTTCCTGGAACAGCTTGAGGATGTCGATGAAGTTGGAACCCGGGATGGGGTCACCGCCGATGCCCACGCAGGTGGACTGGCCGAAGCCGGCGTCGGTGGTCTGCTTCACGGCTTCATAGGTCAGGGTGCCGGAACGGGACACGATGCCGACTTTGCCTGGCAGGTGGATGTGACCCGGCATGATGCCGATCTTGCACTCGCCGGGAGTGATCACGCCCGGGCAGTTCGGGCCGATCAGGCGTACGCCCAGCTCGTCGCACTTGACCTTGGCTTCCAGCATGTCGATGGTCGGAATGCCTTCGGTGATGCACACGATCAGCTTGATGCCGCCGTTGGCCGCTTCCAGGATCGAGTCCTTGCAGAACGGAGCCGGAACGTAGATCACCGACGCTTCAGCGCCAGTGGCTTCAACGGCTTCCTTGACGGTGTTGAACACCGGCAGGCCCAGGTGAGTGGAACCGCCCTTGCCGGGGGTCACGCCGCCAACCATCTTGGTGCCGTAGGCGATGGCTTGTTCGCTGTGGAAGGTGCCCTGCGAGCCGGTGAAGCCCTGGCAGATGACCTTGGTGTCTTTGTTGATCAGGATGCTCATTACTTACCCTCCGCGGCCTTGACGACCTGCTGGGCAGCGTCGGTCAGGCTGGTTGCCGCGATGATGTTCAGACCGCTTTCGGCCAGGACCTTGGCGCCCAGCTCAGCGTTGTTGCCTTCCAGACGGACGACGACCGGGACTTTCACGCCGACTTCTTTCACGGCGCCGATGATGCCTTCGGCAATCATGTCGCAACGCACGATGCCGCCGAAGATGTTCACCAGAACGGCAGCCACGTTGCTGTCGGACAGGATGATCTTGAACGCTTCGGTCACGCGCTCCTTGGTCGCACCGCCGCCAACGTCGAGGAAGTTGGCCGGCTTGCCGCCGTGCAGGTTGACGATGTCCATGGTGCCCATGGCCAGGCCAGCACCGTTGACCATGCAGCCGATGTTGCCTTCCAGCGCGACGTAGTTCAGCTCCCACTTCTGCGCATGGGCTTCACGAGCGTCGTCCTGGGACGGGTCGTGCATGGCGCGCAGCTTGGGCTGACGGTACATGGCGTTGGAGTCGATGTTGATCTTGGCGTCCAGGCAGTGCAGGTTGCCGTCGGCCTTGATCACCAGCGGGTTCACTTCCAGCAGGGCCAGGTCGTAGTCCTGGAACAGCTTGGCCAGGTTGACGAAGATGTGGGTGAACTGCTTGATCTGATCACCTTCCAGGCCCAGCTGGAACGCCAGCTCGCGACCCTGGTAGGGCTGAGCGCCAACCAGCGGATCGATGGTGGCCTTGAGGATCTTCTCAGGGGTTTCGTGAGCCACTTTCTCGATGTCCACGCCACCTTCGGTGGAGGCCATGAACACGATGCGACGGCTGGAACGATCGACGACCGCGCCCAGGTACAGTTCCTTGGCGATGTCGGTGCAGGATTCGACCAGGATTTTGCTGACCGGCTGACCATTGGCGTCAGTCTGGTAGGTCACCAGACGCTTGCCCAGCCAGTTGGCGGCGAACGCCTTGGCGTCGTCCTTGCTCTTGACCAGCTTTACGCCACCGGCCTTGCCGCGGCCACCAGCGTGGACCTGAGCCTTGACGACCCACTCGCTGCCGCCGATTTTTTCGCAGGCCTCTGCGGCTTCTTCCGGGGTGTCCACCGCGAAGCCCTTGGATACAGGCAGGCCGTATTCAGCGAACAGCTGCTTACCCTGATACTCGTGAAGATTCATGCTTGTCTACCGTCTTCGTTTAGGTATTGCGCATTCGGCGCTGTACTTGTGATACCGCGCCACCTGTGACTGCCTAAGCAGTCCGCCGGGCATTCCGCAACAGGTTGAGCAACCGGCTGCGGGCCTTCCGACGTGGTTCTGCATTGCAGGGCCGACAGGATGACGGGGCGAAAAGCCTCATCTGTCGATGACCCTGCACGAAACTCGAAGTGGCCGAACCTGTCGGCCACTGTCACGCTTAGCGCTTCTTGCGGTTGGCGATATGGATGGCGCCACCGTTCACTGCCAGGGCGGCTTCGTGCAGCGCCTCGGACAGGGTCGGGTGGGAGAAGACCATCATGCCCAGGTCTTCGGCACTGGTGCCGAATTCCATGCCGATCGCGCCCTGCTGTACCAGCTCGGCCGCGCTCGGGCCGATCACGTGAACGCCCAGCACGCGGTCGGTGTTGGCATCGGCGATGACCTTGACCAGACCGGTGGTGTCGTTGGCCGCCATGGCACGACCACTGGCCGCGAACGGGAAGGTACCGATGTTGATGGCCACGCCCTCGCCTTTCAGTTGCTGCTCGGTCTTGCCGACCCAGGCGATTTCCGGGTGGGTGTAGATCACCGACGGGATCAGATCGTAGTTGATCTGTGCCTTGTGACCGGCGATGCGCTCAGCCACCATCACGCCCTCTTCCGAGGCCTTGTGCGCGAGCATGGCGCCACGCACCACGTCACCGATGGCGTAGACGCCCGGAACGCTGGTTTCGCACTGGTCGTTGACGTAGATGTAACCACGCTCGTCCAGATCCACACCGCTGTCGGCAGCCAGCAGATCGGTGGTCACCGGGCGACGGCCCACGGCCACGATCAGCTTGTCGAACACCATCTTCTGTTCGCCATTGGCGTCGGTGAAGGTGACGGTCACCTGCTTCTTCTTGACTTCGGTAGCGGTCACACGAGCGCCCAGGCGGATGTCCAGGCCCTGCTTGGTCAGGGTCTTCTGGGCTTCCTTGGCGATCTGCTCGTCGGCAGCGGCAAGGAACTTGTCCATGGCTTCCAGTACGGTGACTTCCGAGCCCAGGCGAGCCCATACCGAGCCCAGCTCCAGACCGATGACGCCAGCGCCGATCACGCCCAGCTTCTTCGGTACGGCCTGGAATTCCAGGGCGCCGGTGGAGTCGACGATCACGTCCTGGTCGACCGGGGCCGGCGGGATCTCGACCGGCTTGGAACCGGAAGCGATGATCACGTGGGCGCCTTCGACCACCTGGGTCTTGCCGTCGGTGCCGGTGACTTCCACCTGCTTGCCGGCCAGCAGCTTGCCGTGGCCTTCCAGCAGGGTCACGCCGTTAGCCTTGAACAGCGCGCCGATGCCGCCGGTCAGGTTCTTAACGATGGTGGCCTTGCGCCCGATCATCGCCGGCACGTCAATGCTCACGCCTTTGGCTTCGATACCGTGAACGGCAAAGCCTTCTTTCGCTTCGTGGTACTTCCAGGAGCTGTCCAGCAGCGCCTTGGAGGGGATGCAGCCGACGTTCAGGCAGGTACCACCGAGGGCGATCTTGCCGTCCTTGCCCTGATACTTCTCGATGCAGGCGGTCTTCAGACCAAGTTGTGCAGCCTTGATGGCCGCTACGTAGCCACCTGGGCCAGCGCCGATGACTACCACGTCGAATTTCTGGGTCATAACTTTCTCCTAAGCCTCAAGCGTCAAGCGGCAAGCCACAAGTCGAAGCTGAGCAACTTGCAGCTTGGAACTTGCAGCTTGCCGCTGATTTTTAGATGTCCAGCAGCAGGCGAGCCGGATCTTCGAGCAGGTTCTTGATGGTCACCAGGAAGGTCACGGCTTCCTTACCATCGATCAGGCGATGGTCGTAAGACAGCGCCAGGTACATCATCGGACGGATCACCACCTGACCGTTGATCGCCATGGGACGCTGAATGATGTTGTGCATACCCAGGATGGCGGCCTGCGGCGGGTTGACGATCGGGGTCGACATCATCGAACCGAAAGTACCACCATTGGTGATGGTGAAGGTGCCGCCGGTCATTTCTTCGATGGACAGCTTGCCGTCACGGGCCTTCTTGCCGAAGGTGGCGATGCCGTTCTCGATCTCGGCCAGGCTCATCAGCTCAGCGTTGCGCAGTACCGGCACCACCAGGCCACGGTCGCTGGACACGGCGACGCCGACATCGGCATAACCATGGTAAACGATGTCGTTGCCGTCGATGGAGGCGTTGACCGCCGGGAAGCGCTTCAGCGCCTCGGTGCAAGCCTTGACGAAGAACGACATGAAGCCCAGGCGCACGCCATTGTGGGACTTCTCGAACAGCTCCTTGTACTTCGAGCGCAGGGCCATGACTTCGGTCATGTCCACTTCGTTGAAGGTGGTCAGCATGGCCATGGAGGACTGAGCCTCGACCAGACGCTCGGCGATCTTGGCGCGTAGGCGGGTCATCGGCACACGCTTCTCGGTGCGATCGCCAGTGGCGACTACCGGAGCGGCGGCAGCGGCCGGGGCAGCAGCAGGCTTGGCGGCAGCGGCCGGGGCCTTCTTCTTCGCTTCGACGGCGGCGACCACGTCTTCCTTGGTCACGCGGCCACCCTTACCGGTGCCGGCGATGCTGTTCGGGTCGATGCCGTTCTCTTCGGCCAGCTTGCGCGCGGCCGGCGAGAGGATGGCGTCGTCACCGGAAGCGGCAGCCGGAGCGGCCTCTGCAGCCGGCTCGGCGGCCTTGCTCGACTCCTCCGATTTGGCCGCCGGAGCGGAAGCGCCAGCCTCACCTTCGTTGAGCTTGCCCAGCAGCTCGTTGGAGAGAACGGTGTCGCCTTCGTTCTTGATGATCTCGGCCAGAACGCCGTCGGCCTCGGCCAGGACTTCGATCACCACCTTGTCGGTTTCGATGTCGACGATCAGCTCATCACGTTTGACCGCATCACCCGGCTTCTTGTGCCAGGTAGCGACGGTGCCGTCGGCAACCGATTCCGGGAAGGTTGGGGCTTTGATCTCGATAGCCATTGTGTGTGTTTCCTTAAATTCGGTTTGGCCGGGAGGTGGCACCTGCCACCTCCCGGATGAAGGCGTTAAACAGTAAAGGCGTCCTGCAGCAGTTTTTCCTGCTGCTCGGCGTGCATCGACGCGTAACCGCAAGCGGGGGCTGCCGAAGCGTCACGGCCGGCGTACTCGAGGAACAGGGTTCTCTTGTGCGCGGTGATGACACGACGCATATGGTGCTGGCTGCAGTACCAGGCGCCCTGGTTCATGGGCTCTTCCTGGCACCAGACCACGTGCTTGAGGTTCTTGTACGGCGCCAGGGCCTCGGTCAGATCTTCTTCCGGGAACGGATAGAGCTGCTCGATACGCACGATGGCGATGTCTTCGCGACCTTCGGCACGACGCTTCTCCAGCAGGTCGTAATAGACCTTGCCGCTGCACAGCACCATGCGCTCGACCTTCTTCGGATCCAGTGCATCGATCTCGCCGATCACGGTCTGGAAGGAGCCTTCGGCCAGTTCTTCCAGGGTCGACACGGCCAGCTTGTGACGCAGCAACGACTTCGGCGTGAGCACCACCAGCGGCTTGCGCAGCGGGCGGATCACCTGGCGACGCAGCATGTGGTAGACCTGAGCCGGCGTGGTCGGTACGCAGACCTGCATGTTGTGCTCGGCGCACAGTTGCAGGTAACGCTCCAGGCGCGCCGAGCTGTGCTCGGGGCCCTGGCCTTCATAGCCATGCGGCAGCAGCATGGTCAGGCCACAGAGACGGCCCCACTTGGTTTCACCGCTGGAGATGAACTGGTCGAACACCACCTGAGCGCCGTTGGCGAAGTCACCGAACTGGGCTTCCCAGATCACCAGCGCATTCGGCGTGGTGGTGGCATAACCGTACTCGAACGCCAGTACCGCTTCCTCGGAGAGGTAGGAATCGTACAGCTCGAACTTGGGCTGACCGTCGTACAGATTCTTCAGCGGAACGTAGGCGGCAGCGTCCTTCTGGTTATGCAGCACCGCGTGACGGTGCGAGAAGGTGCCACGGCCGATGTCCTGGCCGGTCATGCGGATCGGATGGCCCTCGAACAGCAGGGTGGCGTAAGCCATGGTCTCGGCGAAGCCCCAGTTGATCGGCAGGCCACCGGCGCCCATCTTCTGACGATCTTCGAGAATCTTCGAGACCTGACGCTGCACCACGAAGCCTTCTGGTATCTCCAGCAGCTTGGCGGACAGATCCTGCAGGGTCTTGAGGTCGAAACGGGTGTCGTGACGCGCGGTCCAGGCATGGCCCAGGTAGGGGCGCCAGTCGACGAACAGCTCCTTGTTCGGCTCCTTGACCAGGCTCTTGACCACATGCTGGCCGTTGTCCAGCGCAGTACGGTAGTCGTCGACCTTGGCCTGAACCTCTTCACTGGTCTGAACGCCAGCGCTGACCAGGGCCTCGGCATACAGCTCACGGGTGGTGCGCTGCTTGGCGATCTGCTGGTACATCAGCGGCTGGGTGCCGCTCGGCTCGTCGGCCTCGTTGTGGCCACGGCGGCGGTAGCAGACCAGGTCGATGACCACGTCACGCTTGTACTGCATGCGGTAGTCGACCGCCAACTGGGTGACGAACACCACGGCTTCCGGGTCGTCGCCGTTCACATGGAAGATCGGCGCCTGGATCATCTTGGCCACGTCGGTGGCGTACTCGGTGGAGCGCGCGTCCAGCGGGCTGCTGGTGGTGAAGCCGACCTGGTTGTTGATCACGATGTGGATGGTGCCGCCCGTCTTGTAACCACGGGTCTGCGACATCTGGAAGGTCTCCATGACCACGCCCTGCCCTGCGAAAGCGGCATCACCGTGAATGGAGATCGGCAGTACCTTGTCGCCAGTGGCGTCGCTGCGACGATCCTGACGGGCACGCACAGAACCCTCGACCACCGGAGAAACGATCTCCAGGTGCGAGGGGTTGAACGCCAGCGCCAGGTGCACTTCGCCGCCCTGGGTCATGACGTTGGAGGAGAAGCCCTGGTGGTACTTCACGTCACCGGAGGACAGGCCTTCGGTCTTCTTGCCCTCGAACTCGTCGAACAGATCACGCGGGTTCTTGCCCAGGGTGTTGACCAGCACGTTGAGGCGGCCACGGTGGGCCATGCCGATGACGATTTCCTTGGTGCCATAGGAGCCTGAGCGCTGGATGATCTCATCCATCATCGGGATCAGGCTTTCACCGCCTTCGAGGCCGAAACGCTTGGTGCCCGGGTACTTGGTGCCCAGGTACTTCTCCAGGCCTTCGGCAGCGGTCACGCGCTCGAGGATGTGGCCGCGCAGCTCGGGCGAGAACTGCGGACGACCGCGCACGCTCTCCAGACGCTGGGCGAACCAGTTGCGCTGGCCGGAATCGACGATGTGGGTGAACTCGGCACCGATGGTGCGACAATATGTCTGCTGCAGCGCATCGCGAATTTCGCGTAGCGTTGCTTCTTCCTTGCCGATGTACAGCTCGCCGGTGCGGAAGGTGGTGTCCAGATCGGCGTCGGTCAGACCATAGTGATTGATCGACAGGTCGGAGGGCGCAGTGCGCTCCCACAGCCCCAGCGGGTCGAGCTGAGCTGCCTGATGACCACGCATGCGATAGGCCTGGATCAGGCGCAGCACTTCCACCTGCTTCTTTTCGTGCTCGCTGCTCACAGCCCCGGCGGAAACCGGCTGAGCACGGCGCGAATTCTTGGCGAGCAGAACGAAATGATCACGGATGGTCGAGTGCGATACGTCCGTGGTACCGCTGCCATCGGTCGGCAGTTTCTGGAAGTAAGTGCGCCACTCTTCTGGCACAGCGTTGGGATCGTGCAGGTAGAGCTCATAGAGCTCTTCCACGTAGGCAGCGTTACCACCGGATAGGTGGGCGCTTTCCCACATGCGCTGCATCACGCTTTCTTGCATGCTTGGTCACCCTCGGTAAGGGGACACCACCGGCGTGAATACCGCATGGCTCCAATCAAAGTCATGTTGCTGCGACTCGGATAAAGCCACTTGGGTTCCCGCAGATAGTCCGGGTACCAGCCCGGATGCCCCTGCTGGTCGTCATGTTTTTCAAATGTGAATCACGGCTTTTTGGGCTGTGATTCCGGCTTTTGCTGCAATACCGGCCGAAGCCGGTACTGCAGGTGCTACGGGTACAGCGATTTGCGCATCAGGTGCCGCTCTGCAGCAGCATGTTACGCACGTGACCGATGGCCTTGGTCGGGTTCAGGCCCTTGGGGCACACGTTCACGCAGTTCATGATGCCACGGCAGCGGAACACGCTGAACGGATCATCCAGCGACGCCAGACGGTCAGCGGTCTTGGTGTCACGGCTGTCGGCCAGGAAACGATAGGCCTGCAGCAGCGCAGCGGGACCGAGGAACTTGTCCGGGTTCCACCAGAACGACGGGCAGCTGGTGGAGCAGCACGCGCACAGAATGCACTCGTACAGCCCATCGAGCTTCTCGCGGTCTTCCGGGCTCTGCAGACGCTCGATGGCCGGAGCCGGAGTATCGTTCTGCAGGAACGGCTGCACCTTCTCGTACTGCTTGTAGAAGATGCTCATATCGACGACCAGGTCACGAATCACCGGCAGGCCCGGCAGCGGACGAATCACCAGCTTGCCGCCCTTGAGGCCAGCAGCGGAGATCGGCGTGATACAGGCCAGGCCGTTCTTGCCGTTGATGTTCATGCCGTCGGAGCCGCACACGCCTTCGCGGCAGGAGCGACGATAGGAGAACCCCTCGTCCTGCTCCTTGATCAGCGCCAGCACGTCGAGAACCATGATGTCCTTGCCGCCGGTATCAACCTGGAAGTCCTGCATGAAGGGCGCAGCGTCCTTCTCCGGGTTGTAGCGATAAACACTGACTTGCAACATATCGGTCACCCTTAATAAGTCCGAACCTTGGGTTCAAATGCCGGAACGGTCTTCGGCGCGAAGTTCACGTCACGCTTGGCTACGCGCTTCTCGC
The DNA here is from genome assembly GCF_052156495.1 of Pseudomonas sp. NCHU5216. Lineage (NCBI taxonomy): Bacteria > Pseudomonadati > Pseudomonadota > Gammaproteobacteria > Pseudomonadales > Pseudomonadaceae > Pseudomonas > Pseudomonas sp. NCHU5216. Next base: position 163,582 of record NZ_JBQLIX010000003.1, read on the forward strand.
CCGGGAAGTAGAGCGAATGGCACAGCCAGTTCTGATCGTCGCGCTCCTCGAAGTCTTCGCGAGCGTGCGCACCGCGGGACTCTTTGCGAGCCTCGGCAGCCACAGCAGTCGCTTCGGCGACTTCGAGCAGGTTTTGCAGTTCCAGCGCCTCGATACGCGCAGTGTTGAACGCCTGGCTCTTGTCGGAGATCTTCACCTTGGCGATACGCTCGCGCAGGTCGGCCAGTTGTTGGATGCCCTTCTGCATGTACTCGCCAGTGCGGAACACGCCGAAGTAGTTTTGCATGCACTGTTGCAGCTCACGCTTGAGCGGAGCCACTTCTTCACCGGTGCTGCGCTCGTTGACGCCAGCCAGGCGAGCGAGCGACTGCTCGATGTCGGTTTCGCTGGCACCACGGACTTCCACGCCTTCTTTCAGCGCTTTTTCCAGGTGCAGGCCAGCGGCGCGACCGAACACCACCAGGTCGAGCAGCGAGTTGCCGCCCAGGCGGTTGGCACCGTGCACCGATACGCAGGCCACTTCGCCCACGGCGAACAGGCCTTCGATGATGGTGTCCTTGCCGCTGGCATCCTGAGTGATGGCCTGGCCATGAATGTTGGTGGCAACGCCGCCCATCATGTAGTGGCAGGTCGGGATGACCGGAATCGGCGCGACCACCGGGTCGACGTGCGCGAAGGTCTTGGACAGTTCGCAGATGCCCGGCAGGCGGCTGTGCAGCACTTCTTCACCGAGGTGATCGAGCTTGAGCAGTACGTGATCCTTGTTCGGGCCAACACCGTTGCCGGCGATGACTTCCTTGACCATGGAGCGGGCAACCACGTCACGGCCGGCCAGGTCTTTGGCGTTCGGCGCGTAACGCTCCATGAAGCGCTCACCATGGGCGTTGATCAGGTAACCACCCTCACCACGGCAACCTTCGGTGACCAGTACACCAGCGCCGGCGATGCCGGTCGGGTGGAACTGCCACATCTCGATGTCCTGCACCGGCACGCCGGCACGCAGGGCCATGCCCACGCCGTCACCGGTGTTGATCAGGGCGTTGGTGGTGGAGGCGTAGATACGACCGGCACCGCCAGTGGCCAGAACCACGGCCTTGGAGCGGATGTAGACGGTTTCGCCGGTCTCGATGCAGATGGCGATGATGCCGACGATGGCGCCGTCCTGGTTCTTCACCAGGTCAACGGCGTACCACTCATTGAGGAACGAGGTGCCAGCCTTCAGGTTGGCCTGGTACAGGGTGTGCAGCAGCGCGTGACCGGTACGGTCGGCAGCGGCGCAGGTACGGGCAGCCTGAGTCGGATTGTCCGGCCCCTTGGACTGACCACCGAACGGACGCTGATAGATGCGGCCCTGTTCGGTACGGGAGAACGGCAGGCCCATGTGCTCGAGCTCGAACACGGCTTCCGGGCCAACGGAGCACATGTATTCGATGGCGTCCTGGTCACCGATGTAGTCGGAGCCCTTGACGGTGTCGTACATGTGCCAGCGCCAATCGTCGTTCGGGTCGGCCGAAGCGATGGCGCAGGTGATGCCACCCTGAGCGGAAACGGTGTGCGAACGAGTCGGGAACACCTTGGTGACCACGGCAGTCTTGTGACCGCCCTGAGCCAGTTGCAGCGCAGCACGCATGCCGGCGCCGCCGCCACCTACGATGATGGCGTCATAGGAAAGAGTACGGATGCTAGCCATGAATCAGAAACCCCACAGAATCTGCACGCCCCAGACGAAAAACGCGAACATGGCGATGCCACACGCGGCCTGGAACAGGAAACGCACCACGGTCGCCGACTTGCCCAGCGCCATCGGCGTCAGGTAGTCAGTGGAGATGGTCCACATGCCAACCCAGGCGTGCACGCTCAGTGCAACCAGTGCCAGCAGGCTGAAGATGCGCATTGCGGTATGCGAGAACAGGCCGTGCCATTCGGCGTAACCCATGCCCGGATTGCAGATCACATAGCCCAGCAAAAACAGCGTATAAGCCGCGAGAACGACTGCAGAAACGCGCTGCGCCATCCAGTCATAGAGGCCCGAACGCGAGAAATTCGTGACGTTAGTTACCATATCCACACCCCCAGCAGCACGATCACGATCGCCGCGACGGCGATGACGATTTTCGAGCCCAGCTTGCCGCCTTCCAGCGTCTCACCGATGCCCATGTCCATGATCAGATGGCGCACACCGGCCACCAGGTGGTACAGCAGAGCGGACAACAGACCCCAGATCACGAACTTGGCCAGCGGGCTGGTCAGGCATTCCTTCACCTGGGCGAAGCCCTCTTCGGAGGTCAGCGACTTGTCGAGGCCGAACAGCAGAATGGCGATACCGACGAAGAGGATGACACCGGAGATACGGTGAAGAATGGACGTGTAAGCGGTGATCGGGAGCTTGATAGTCCTAAGGTCTAGGTTTACAGGTCGTTGGCTATTCACGGCTTTTTATCACACTGAGAGCCCCTAACTATCAGGGCAAAGTTGTTGGGAAGTGCACTGGTCAGGTACCCATCACCCAAGGAGTGACGACCGCCATTATATGGCCCTAAAGCCCCTGACGGTCGGGCGCAGAGTATAGACAGTTAGCAGACTAATGACAATGCAATGCCCTCCCCCAAAAAGCGCATTGCAGCCTTCGTACAAATGGCGTAAATAGCCCGCTTTTTTCGTTGAAAACCGCGCCAGAAGCCTTCTGCGACGGGGTTTTCGCAAATTGACATTCGGATTTATCCCACTATAGTGGTGCGGGCCCTGCGTGGGGGGCTGTCTGATGATTTCAAGCATAACTAGGAGGCCACACATGGCTGACAAAAAAGCGCAGTTGATCATCGAGGGCGATGCCCCCGTAGACCTGCCTGTTCTGACCGGCACCGTTGGTCCCGACGTAATCGACGTGCGAGGGCTGACCTCCACGGGCCGCTTCACCTTCGATCCCGGCTTCATGGCCACCGCCTCCTGCGAGTCGAAGATCACCTACATCGACGGTGAAAAAGGCATTTTGTTGCATCGCGGCTATCCGATCGAACAGCTTGCCGAGAAATCCGACTACCTGGAAACCTGCTACCTGCTGCTCAACGGCGAACTGCCTACCCAGGCGCAGAAAGCCCAGTTCGTCAGCACCATCAAGAACCACACCATGGTGCACGAGCAACTCAAGACCTTCTTCAACGGCTTCCGCCGTGATGCTCACCCCATGGCCATCATGTGCGGCGTGGTCGGCGCCCTGTCCGCCTTCTATCACGACTCGCTGGACATCAAGAACCCGCAGCACCGTGAAGTCTCCGCCATGCGCCTGGTCGCCAAGATGCCGACCATCGCCGCCATGGCCTACAAGTACTCCATGGGCCAGCCCATGATGTACCCGCGCAATGACCTCAATTACGCGGAAAACTTCCTGCACATGATGTTCAACACCCCGGCCGAGATCAAACCGATCAGCCCGGTGCTGGCCAAGGCGATGGACAAGATCTTCATCCTCCACGCCGACCACGAACAGAACGCTTCCACCTCCACCGTACGTCTGGCCGGCTCCTCGGGCGCCAACCCCTTCGCCTGTATCGCCGCCGGCATCGCCGCCCTCTGGGGCCCGGCACACGGCGGCGCCAACGAAGCGGTGCTGACCATGCTCGACGAGATCGGCAGCGTGGAGAACATCGACAAGTTCGTGGCCAAGGCCAAGGACAAGGACGATCCGTTCAAACTGATGGGCTTCGGCCACCGCGTGTACAAGAACTTCGACCCGCGCGCCAAGGTCATGAAGCAGACCTGCGACGAAGTCCTGGCCGAGCTGGGCATCAACGACCCGCAACTGGAACTGGCGATGAAGCTGGAAGAGATCGCGCGCAACGATCCTTACTTCAAGGAGCGCAACCTCTACCCGAACGTGGACTTCTACTCGGGCATCATCCTCAAGGCCATCGGTATTCCCACCTCCATGTTCACCGTGATCTTCGCCCTGGCACGCACCGTCGGCTGGATCTCGCACTGGAAGGAAATGCTCTCCGGCCCGTACAAGATCGGCCGTCCGCGCCAGCTCTACACTGGCCATACCAAGCGCGACCTGCCCGACGACCGGGGCTGATCGCCGCTGAAAGAAAAAGGGCTGCCAATGGCAGCCCTTTTCATTTGTACTACTTTGCCTCCGCCTTGGCCCGTAGGGCCTTGAGCGTCTGCAACGGCGCATCGACCACGAAGCTGTTGGCCAGCCAGGACGGCACACTGCCACCCGGCTCGGTATGGGCTTCGTAGATCACTTCCACCCGATGCTCGCCTTCCGGCTTGAGCAGCCATTCCCCCTCCAGGCTGGGTACACGCACGTAGCCCTTTACCTTGGGCAAACGCCCTGGGTCACCTTCGAGCATGCGCGTCACGCTGCCGTCGGCTTCCTTGCGCGTCGTCACCTCGATCACCGAGTCGCGCGCCTCTACCGGCCAGGGCATCTTGAATTGGGTGTACAGCCAGCTCTTGTCGCCTTCACGTTGCAACAAACGTTGCTCCTGGCAGCTGTAGACCCAGGCACAGGCACCCGGGATATCTTCCTGCAGGGCCAGCACCTTGGGCAGATCGGCATCGATGGTCACCACGCCACGATAAGCCTTGTACTTGGAGCCCGGCACATCGGCCAGATAGACCTTGATGCCCTCCTCCTCACGCTCCAGCTGCCATTTTCGCTCGGCAGCCTGAACGCCCGAGGCGCAGATCAACACGGCCAGCAATGCGATACGGGACTTGCTCATGACCACTCCTGAATGCTGTTTTCGTTTCGACCCGCGCACGCCGACACGAGTTCATGGGGCGAGGCGGTGGCTTGCTCGAGCCAGCCCAGCAGGCGGATCGCAGCTTCACGGCTGTCGCCGCACACCGCTTCGTCGGGTTTGAAGCCGCCACATACCGCCGGGCGTTCGGCGCGCCCGAACAGGGCGCACAGATGCTCGGCGGACAGATGAATGCAACGCACGCCGGCCGGCTTGCCTGCGGGCATACCGGGAATCGGCGAGCTGATGGATGGCGCGATGCAGCAGGCACCGCAGCCGGCACGGCAGTTCACGGGAAAAGAACCCTCGGCAGACAGATCGACGGCGGCGATAGTAGCGCCTGCTGCGATCCGATGGGAGAGTCGCCCGCGTGTTGCTCAGCCTGACGCTGCGCAAGCGAGCGGCGGCAGCGGGCCAGCCATCGGATGGCGCGCTGCAGCGAAGCCGGGCATGCAACCTTCGCCACGAATGCCCCTCTGATACACAGGCGCCAGAGCCGATACGCCGTTTGCCGGCAGTAGAAAGCTTTTCCATACTGGCGTACCGCGACGCACGGCCCAAACCGCTAAGGAGCGCCAATGGGACACTGGCTGGTCATCGACCTGGAAGCCACCACCGATGAGGGTGGCTGGCCACTGGAAGAAATGGAAATCATCGAGATCGGTGCCAGCCTGGTAACCGCCGCTGGCCACGAATGCGACCATTTCCAGCGTTTCGTGCACCCACAGCGCCGACCCTGCCTGACCGACTTCTGCCGTCAGCTCACCCATATCAACCAGAGCGACATCGATGCCGCCACCTCGCTGCCGCAGGTCTGGGCGCAATTCGAGCGCTGGCTCGGCCAGCATGCGCCACGTCTGGTTGGCTGGGGCAGCTGGGGCGACTACGATCGCCGGCAATTGCTGCACGAATGGCAACAACATGGGCTGCACAGCCTGCTCGGCGCCACGCCGCACCTGAACCTCAAGCAGGCGTTCGCCAAGGCCCGGCAACTGTCGCGCCCGGTCGGCCTGAACCAGGCCCTGCAGTTGTCCGGCCTGCAGTTTCAGGGGCAACAGCACCGCGCCTTGATGGATGCACGCAACACGGCGCGCCTGCTGCCTCTGGTACTGCCCCTCAAAGGGTGATGACGACACCAGAGCGCTTGGGCATACTGTCGGGCCTTTTCAGCCCAGCGGCGAGCGGTGCGTCAGCGCTGCTGTCGATTGCCTGGCCCCTTTCGCCCCCTTTCCGAGGAATCGCAGATGTTCAAGGTCAACGAGTACTTCGACGGCACCGTCAAATCCATCGGCTTCACCATGGCTGAAGGCCCGGCCACCATCGGTGTGATGGCGCCTGGCGAATACGAATTCGGCACCAGTCAACTGGAGGTCATGCACGTCGTCGCCGGTGCCCTGACCGTCAAGCTGCCGGGCAGCGAGAGCTGGGAAACCTTCGCCGCGGGCAGCCAGTTCACCGTGCCGGCCAATAGCAAGTTCCAGCTGAAGGTGGCCGTGGACACCGCCTATCTCTGCGAATACCGCTAACAGGCCGTTGAAAAACTACCTGCGTTGGCAATCCCGCGTTAAAAACGACCTCAAAATGCTCATTTACAGCTCGTAAACTCCGCTTTTTCGGTCGTTTTTGCCTTGTCTTGCCTGCCTCGCCTACGTTTTTCAAAAGCCTGGCAGCCCAAGGCGCCACGAAGAACCGGCCCCAGCGGCCGGTTTTTTTCTTATCAGCATTACAGTTTCGGTGCGCGCGGCGCACCCTACGTCTGACACTCATTGACCCGCCAAGGACAGCTTCCATGCCCCGCACCGCCCTCTTCGCCCCTATCGCCCTGCTGGTGGTGGCCATGGTCTCGATCCAGAGCGGCGCCTCCCTGGCCAAGCATCTGTTCCCCCTGGTGGGTGCCGAAGGCACCACGACCCTGCGCCTGCTGCTTGGCGCGATCATTCTGTCACTGGTGATGCAGCCCTGGCGGGCCAAGCTGGATCTGCGCAAGTGCCAGGCCCTGGTCGCCTATGGCCTGTCTCTGGGCGGCATGAACCTGCTGTTCTACATGTCGCTGCAGCGCATTCCGCTGGGCATCGCCGTGGCCCTGGAGTTCACCGGGCCACTGGCTCTGGCGCTGTTTTCCTCACGTCGTCCGCTGGATTTCGTCTGGGTGATCCTGGCCATCGTCGGCCTGTGGATGCTGCTGCCGACCGGCGCCACGCAGAGCGCCATCGACCCGCTGGGCGCAGCGCTGGCCCTGGCCGCCGGCGCGTGCTGGTCGCTGTACATCATCTTCGGGCAGAAGGCCGGCGCCCAGCATGGCCGGCATACCGTCGCCCTGGGCACCTGGGTCGCAGTGCTGCTGGTGCTGCCCATCGGCGCCTGGCGTGCCGGCAGCGACCTGCTCAACGTCGATCTGCTGCCCATCGCCCTGGGCGTGGCGGTGCTTTCCTCTGCCCTGCCCTACAGCCTGGAAATGGTCGCATTGACCCGCCTGCCAGCGCGCACCTTCAGTGTGCTGATGAGTATGGAGCCCGCCATCGCCGCCCTCTGCGGCCTGGCGTTTCTCGGCGAGAAGCTGCTCTGGGGTCAGTGGCTGGCCGTCGGCGCCATCATCCTTGCCTCGGCCGGCGCCGCCGCCACCATTCGCCCCCAGCGCTGATCAGGCCTTCTGGCCGAACTGCAGCTCGGCCAGGCGCGCATACAGCGGGCTGCTCTCGATCAGCTCGGCATGAGTGCCAATGGCCGCCAGGCGTCCCTGCTCGATCACCGCGATACGATCCGCCTGCTTGACCGTGGCCAGACGGTGAGCGATCACCAGCGTGGTACGCCCGGCCATCAGCGACGGCAGTGCCTGCTGGATCAGGTGTTCACTCTCGGCATCCAGCGCACTGGTGGCTTCGTCGAGCAGCAGGATCGGCGCATCGGCAAGCAACGCGCGGGCAATCGCCAGGCGTTGACGTTGCCCACCGGAAAGCCCCAGGCCAGCCTCGCCCAGGTGAGTCTGGTAGCCCTGCGGCAGGCGCTGGATGAACTCATGGGCGTGCGCCGCCCGCGCGGCAGCCTCCACCTCGGCCTGGCTGGCATCGAGGCGGCCATAGCGGATATTGTCCTCGACCGAACCGAAGAACAACGCCGGATTCTGCGACACCAGGGCGAAGCAGCTACGCAGTGCATCGGGGTCGAGCTGATCGATGGCCACGCCGTCCACCAGAATGCGCCCGGTCTGCGGGTCGAAGAAGCGCAGCAGCAGGTCGAACAGTGTGGACTTGCCGGCCCCGGACGGCCCCACCAGCGCCAGGGTTTCCCCCGCCACCACCTGCAGGTCGATGCCATCGATGGCGTAGCTGTCCGAGCGCGACGGATAGGCGAAGCGCACGCCCTGCAACTCGATGCGCCCCTGCACCGGCTGCGGCAGGGGTTGCGGCTGCTGTGGCGCGACTATGGCATTGCCGGCGCGCAACAGCTCGGCGATGCGTTCGGCGGCGCCTGCGGCGCGCTGCAGCTCGCCGATCACCTCACTCAAGGTGCCGAAGGACGAGCCGACGATCAGGGCATAGAAGACGAAGGCCGCCAGCTCACCGCCGGAGATACGCCCGGCGATCACGTCCATACCGCCGACCCAGAGCATCACGCCAACGGCGCCCAGTACCAGCACGATGACCACGGTGATCAGCCAGGAGCGCTGGGCGATGCGCTTGCGCGCCACCTCGAACGCCGCCTCGACGGACGTGGCGAAGCGGCGCTTGTCCTCGTCCTGATGGTTGTAGGCCTGCACCGTCTTGATCTGCCCCAGCACCTCCCCGACATAGCTGCCGACATCGGCCACGCGATCCTGGCTCTGCCGTGACAACGCGCGTACGCGGCGACCGAACAGCAGGATAGGCGCCACCACCAGCGGCAAGGCCAGCAGCACGATACCGCTGAGCTTGGGGTTGGTGACCACCAGCAGCACGCTGCCGCCGATGAGCATGATCAGGTTGCGTAGCGCCATTGACAGCGACGAGCCGATCACCGATTGCAACAGCGTCGTGTCGGCGGTCAGCCGCGACTGAATTTCCGAACTGCGGTTGCTTTCGTAGAAGCCCGGGTGCAGCTCGATCAGATGATCGAACACGCGCCGGCGGATATCGGCCACTACCCGCTCGCCGATCCAGGACACCAGGTAGAAACGCATATAGGTGCCCGCGGCCAGCGCCAGCACCAGCACGAAGAACAACCCCAGGGAATGGCGCAGCGCCTCCGGCGACTGCGTGGCCAGGCCCTGATCCACCAGCAGCTTGAGGCCCTGGCCCATGGACAGGGTAATGGCCGCCGTGAACATCAGCGCCAGCAAAGCCCCCAGCACCCGCCCGCGATAGGGCGCGATGAAACGCCAGGCCAGGCGTATGGCGCCACGCTGGCGGGAAGAAAGCATCGATGTCATGGCAGGTCTCAGGAGTCAGCAGTCGAGGGGGCTTCCGCCAGCCAGGCCACGGCACACAGCGCCAGGGCAGCCAGGTTGGTCGAGAGCGGATTGAACGCCTGAAGCAACAGATGGGGACTCAATAGTGCGACATCAAGCAGCAGCACCAACAATGCCACGCCAGCCACCAGCAACGGCCAGCGCTGGCGGCGCACGGTGAGCAACACGATGCCCAGCAGGATCTCGGCAGCCCCCCCGACAGCGGCGATCAGCCCCGGCGCGAACCAGGGCTGATCCGGCAAACCATGGGCACCAATCATCGCCACCTCGTCAGGGCTGAGCCAGAGGATCTTCGGCACCAGGCCATGCCAGAGGAATACCGCTGCCAGCGCCAGGCGAGCGAGCCAGGCAATCCGTACCAGACGCTGCTCAGTCATGCAGAAAGCGCTCGGCGTGGTCGGCGCTGGGCAGCAGGCAGACCTCATGGCGACCGAACAGGCGGTAGCGGTTCAGGGCGATACGGTCATAGCACCAATCGCGCAGCGAGCGCGGAATCAGGCGCAGCCAGGCCAACGCCCGCCAAGGCTGAGGCAAGTGGGCAAGAATGCGCAGCAAGGCCGTGGAGCGAAGATGCAGGCCCTGCTCGTCGATCAACGCCATGGTGTCGAAGTGATCAGTGGGTAAACCGTACCAGGCCAGCAACGCCTGCCCCTGCGGCGACTGCACCGAGGCCAGGCGGAACAGACGCTGCCGGTCATGGCGGATAAGGAATTTCGCCCAGCCATTGCACAGCTTGCAGACGCCATCGAACAGCACGACACGCTCACCAGCAGAGAGGCCGGGTGGTAGCGACGCTTCCGTCATCGTGTGGCACTCGCCTGTTGCGCCAGGGGGCGGTAGTGGCCGGTAATGCGATAGGCGAACAGAATGTCCTCCTCCTGCGTTCCCCGGCCGATGTTGTGCAGCACCAGCGGCGCGTCGTTTGCAGCACGACGATCACTGACGATGCCGATATGGGTCAGACCACGGCCCAGATCCCAGGTGACGATATCGCCGGGGCGGTAGGCTGCCGCGTCCTGGCTGATCGGCAACGACCAGCCCTGACGCGAAAACCAGGTCATCAGGTTGGGCACGCGGCGGTGATCGATATTGCTGTCCGGGCGGCTCAGGCCCCAGTGCTTCGGATAGGCCGCGAAGTTGTCGTGCATGTCGCGGTGCACCGCCTCTTGCAGATCCAGCCCCTGCTGGCGCAGCGCACGGATCACCACGTCGGTACAGACGCCGGTGGCCATGGGTACGTCGCCGCCCGGATAGCTCAAGCGGCGATAGGCCGGGTCATAGCCCAAGGTCACGCCAATCTGCTTGCGGGCATCCAGCGCCAGTCTGTCTGCCTCGATGGCCTGCGCAGCGAATGCCAGCAGGCATAGCAGCGTAGCGACGATGATCCGCACCGCGACCTCCTATCGACTCAGGGGATAGAGCAATTCTTCCTTGTAACCCGCCCAGACCCGCACGGTATCGGGAAAGGCGTCATCCAGGCTCACGTCACCGCTGTCCACCAGCAGCGGCCGGCCCTCCAGCGTACCCAGCTTGCGCTTGGTGGCCACCACACGCAAACGCTCCAGGCCGATGGCACGCAGCACGCGCGGGCTGATCTGCTGGTTGCCCCGGCCGATGATATGGCCCTGGCCGCCGATGGCGGTGACCAGCAGGTAACTCGGCTGCCCCTCCACCAGGGCAAACAGCTCGGCTTCGTTGACGTCACGGGCGATCACCTGGCCATCTTCGAGCACATCCACGCCGAGCAAGGTGGTCTCCAGGCCCAGGTTCTGCGCCAGGCCATGCAGGGTCGAACCGGGGCCGAACACATAACGCGTGCCCGGCTCCCATTCGCTCTCCAGCCAGGCGGCCAGATCGGCCAGCACCAGCTCCTCGGACTCCATGCCGCCCTGCTTGACCGCCTGCACGTAACCGCCCTCCTGCGGTACGCACAGCTCGCCATACCAGCGCGCGGTCACGCGGCCCTCGCGCAGGGCAGCTTCGTCGATATCACGCACCTCGCCGCTGGCCAGACGCACCAGGCCGCCCTCGACCAGGCGCGCGGTCAGTTCACCCGCCGCCCGCGGGCTGATGGCATAGACACCGGACTGGATTTTCACCCCAGCCGGGATGCCCAGCACAGGCTGCCCCTCCCTGACCACGGCGCACACGTCACGCGCGGTGCCATCGCCACCGGCGAAGAGAATCAGCGCCACACCGGCATCCTGCAATTGCTGCACGGCACGGCGGGTATCGTCAGCAGTACTCGCCCCCTCGCCCAACTCCCCCAGCAGGCGATGCTCGAAGCCCATCTGCGCCAGAAGATCGCCCCCCATGGCGCCTGGGTAGCTGACGAACTCGATGCGCTCACGCAGCGCCAGCAGTTGTTCCAGCGCCGTGCGCGTGCGCTGCGCAGCCTTGGGCTCGATGCCCAGGGCCAACGCCTGCTCGGCCACACCGTCGCTGCCCTTGAGCGCAGCCGGGCCACCCAGGCCAGCCAGTGGATTGATGATCAGACCTATATGGAAACGCGACATGAATGCCTCATTGCTGGCAGGCTGGCATGCCGCCTGCTTGTACCCGTTGTGCGCTGCCAGGGTGACGGTTTTCCGTACACACCACTGTCACCGCACGTTCATCCGGCGCCACTAGACTGCGCGCAGAACCGATGAGGAGACAGGCCATGAGCTTGCACAACACCGCCAATCAGCCGCAACACTCGAACAATCGTCCGCTGCCGACGCCGGTGGGGGGCTTCGTCATCGATGCGCAGGGTCGCGAAGTGCCGATCACCGAAGAGATGATCCAGCGTGCCTGCCAATCGTTGGAGCAGAGCCTGCAAGGTCGCCCACAGAAACGCTGAACATCACCTTCCAGGGCTGCCGCGCCTGGCAGCCCTTCTTTCTGCCTACTCGCGCGGCACCAACTTGAGCGAGACGGAGTTGATGCAATAGCGCAGCCCGGTCGGGCGCGGCCCATCGGGAAACACATGGCCCAGATGGGCATCGCACTTGGCGCACTTCACCTCGATGCGATGCATGCCGTGGCTGAAATCCTCCAGTTCGCGGATCACCCCGTCGCTGACCGGCTGGAAATAGCTCGGCCAGCCGCTGCCGGAGTCGTACTTGGCGTCGGAATCGAACAGCGCTTCACCGCAACAGGCGCAGTGATAGACACCCGGCACCTTGCTGTCGTGGTACTGCCCGGTGAAGGGGCGCTCCGTGCCGCCCAGGCGGCAGACATGGAACTGTTCATCCGACAGCTCATCTCGCCAGGCATCCAGGGGTTTATCGAGCTTGTCCACGGACGGCTTCCTCCTCGTAAAAAAGCCCGACCGAAACCTTTGCCAGGGTCAGGCTGCAACGTATGATTCGTGCCCAGTCTGTCACCCGTCTTGCGCGCTGCCAAGGTTGCCCCCGGCGATACTTTTTGCAGCGTGATTCAGCGGGCTCTCCATCGATCGGGATTTCTCACATGCAGGTCAGCAAATCGAACAAGCTCGCCAACGTCTGCTACGACATCCGCGGGCCGGTGCTCAAGCACGCCAAGCGTCTGGAAGAGGAAGGCCATCGCATCCTCAAGCTGAACATCGGCAATCCGGCGCCGTTCGGTTTCGAGGCGCCCGAGGAAATCCTTCAGGACGTCATCCGCAACCTGCCCACCGCGCAGGGCTACAGCGATTCCAAGGGCCTGTTCAGCGCGCGCAAGGCGGTGATGCAGTACTACCAGCAGAAGCAGGTCGAAGGCGTCGGCATCGAGGACATCTACCTCGGCAACGGCGTGTCCGAGCTGATCGTCATGGCCATGCAGGCGCTGCTCAACAACGGCGACGAAGTGCTGATCCCGGCGCCCGACTACCCGCTGTGGACGGCTGCCGTGGCACTGTCCGGTGGCAAGCCGGTGCACTACCTGTGCGACGAGCAGGCCGGCTGGTTCCCCGACATCGCCGACATGCGCGCCAAGATCACGCCGAACACCAAGGCGCTGGTGCTGATCAACCCGAACAACCCCACCGGTGCCGTGTACTCGCGCGAAGTGCTGCAGGACATCGTCGAGCTGGCGCGCCAGCACAACCTGGTGATCTTCTCCGACGAGATCTACGACAAGATCCTCTACGACGAAGCCGTGCACATCAGCACCGCCTCGCTGGCCCCGGACGTGCTCTGCCTGACCTTCAACGGCCTGTCCAAGAGCTACCGCGTGGCCGGTTTCCGCTCCGGCTGGGTGGCCATCTCCGGGCCCAAGCACAGGGCACAGAGCTACATCGAAGGCCTGGACATCCTGGCCAACATGCGCCTGTGTGCCAACGTGCCGAGCCAGCATGCGATCCAGACCGCGCTCGGCGGCTACCAGAGCATCAACGACCTGGTGCTGCCCAATGGCCGCCTGCTGGAGCAGCGCAACCGCGCCTGGGAACTGCTCAACGACATCCCTGGCGTCAGTTGCGTCAAGCCCATGGGCGCGCTCTATGCCTTCCCGAAGATCGACCCCAAGGTCTGCCCGATCCATAACGACGAGAAGTTCGTCCTCGATCTGCTGCTTTCCGAGAAACTGCTGATCGTTCAGGGCACCGCCTTCAACTGGCCGTGGCCGGATCACTTCCGCGTGGTCACCCTGCCCCGCGTCGACGACCTGGAGCAGGCCATCGGTCGTATCGGCAACTTCCTCAAAGGTTACAGCCAGTAAGGAGGCGCGACATGAACCAGGGCAAACGCTATCTACTGACCGGTGCCAGCTCCGGAATCGGTGAAGCCCTGGCCCGTCAGCTCGCCAGCCAGGGCTATGACCTGGCCCTGGCTGCCCGCCGCACGGACGACCTGCAGCGGCTGGCCAGCGAACTGCAGCAGGCACATGGCACCCAGGCTCTGGTGCTGCCACTGGACGTCACCGACTACGCGGCCTGCCAGCAGGCCGTACAAGGCGCCCATGATGCCCTGGGCGGCCTGGACGGGGTGATCGCCAATGCGGGTATCGGCCTCTCCGGCAAGGCCGGCAGCGGCCATTTCGAGCGTTATCGGCGCACCCTGGAAACCAACCTGCTGGGCGCCATCGCCTGCCTCGATGCCGCCGCCCAACTGTTTCGCCAGCAAGGTCACGGCCATCTGGTGGCCATCGCCTCGGTGGCCGGCAAGCGCGGCCTCCCCGCTACGGCAGGCTATTCGGCAAGCAAGGCCGGGCTGATCAGCTACATGCAGTCGCTGGAGCTGGAGCTCTATCGCAGCCCCATCGCCACCACCACCATACTGCCCGGCTACATCGATACGCCGATCAACCAGAATGCCGGCCCGCGTCCCTTCGTCATCGACGTCGAACGCGGTGCCAGGCTGATCGCCCGGCACATCGCGAAACGAAGCCGCAGCGCCTATGTACCCGGCTGGCCCTGGGCCCTGATCGGCCGCCTGCTGTCCTGGCTGCCGACCTCGCTACTGGCAAGGGCGTTGTAATCATGGATCTGCAGATCGACGACTTCTACAAGGACGCGGCCAGCGGCCTGCTCATGCTCTATCAGGCCTTCCCGCGCAAGATGGCGCTATACGTGGAAGACCTGATCGGCCGTGAGGAGCCGGACGAGTTCGGCCTGCCCAGCAAGCGCCACCAGGCCTGCCTGGGTGCCTTGCTGTGGCTGGCCGAGGAAGGCTACCTGCGCTACGAGTCGACCATCGCCTATGACGCGCTGGATCAGGCCGTACTCAGCGAAAAGGGCTTCCTGCGTCTGTCACGGGGCATTCCTCATGCCCTGCGCGAGGGCGAAGCGCTGCCACCGAGCGTACGCCGCGTGCATGCCACGCTGGCTTTTCAACTGCGCGAAGCGCTGGCACAACAGCATGGGGAACGAATCGCCCGTCTCACCCGTCTGTTGTTCGAAAGCCAAGCGGGCAAGGCAAGCGACATAGTTTGAAATAGTCGCCAGTTGAAAGCCCAAGGGGCACGCCCTTATATAGCCCGCATCGCTCGTACGTCTTTTCCCGTGAGGAGTCCGTTCACACCATGATGCGCATTATGTTGTTCCTGGCCACCAACCTGGCGGTGCTGATCATTGCCAGCATCACCCTCAAACTGCTGGGGGTCGACCGCTTCACTGGCCAGAACTATGGCAGCCTGCTGATCTTCTGCGCCGTGTTCGGTTTCGCCGGCTCGCTGGTGTCGCTGTTCCTCTCCAAGTGGATGGCGAAGATGAGCACCGGCACCCAGATCATTACCCAACCGCGCACCCGCCACGAACAGTGGCTGCTGCAGACCGTCGAAGAGCTGTCGCGCGAAGCCGGCATCAAGATGCCGGAGGTCGGCATCTTCCCGGCCTACGAATCCAACGCCTTCGCCACCGGCTGGAACAAGAACGACGCCCTGGTCGCCGTCAGCCAGGGCTTGCTGGAGCGTTTCTCCCCCGATGAAGTGCGCGCCGTGTTGGCCCACGAGATCGGCCACGTGGCCAACGGCGACATGGTCACCCTGGCGCTGATCCAGGGCGTGGTGAACACCTTCGTGATGTTCTTCGCACGCATTTTCGGCAACTTCGTCGACAAGGCCATCCTCAAGAACGAGGACGGCCCTGGCATCGGCTACTTCATCGCGACCATCTTCGCCGAGTTGGTACTAGGTATCCTGGCCAGCATCATCGTCATGTGGTTCTCGCGCAAACGCGAGTACAAGGCCGACGAAGCCGGCGCCCGCCTGGCCGGTTCCGGCGCGATGATCGCCGCCTTGCAACGCCTGCGCGCCGAACAGGGGGTTCCGGTGCAGATGCCCGACAGCCTGGCCGCCTTCGGCATCAACGGCAACCTGAAGAACGGCCTGGCCGGCCTGCTGATGAGCCACCCGCCACTGGAAGACCGCATCGAGGCGCTGCGCCGCCGCGGCTGATACGGTTTACAAGATGCACAAAGGGCGACCTTCGGGTCGCCCTTTTTCATGGGGGCTAGAACTTGTTTGCTTGAGCGCCAGACTGGCAAGTTTGTGTGAGTGTGCGTGCGTTTTTGGTGTTCAGGCTGCTTGTCGGCGTTTAGCTGATGTCTTTCGTTTCACCCTCCCGGGCGGACTCTGCACGCGCCTGAACCTGAGGTCCCCCCTGCCCCAATAACGTACTGCTTCGCGCACGGATCGCCGCCCGGTACGCCCTACACCGCTGCTTGGCAGCCGTAGGGCGGACTCAGGAGCCTAAGCGAACAGTCCGCCGGGCCATGCCCAGTTCGGCACCACAGCCTACGTCCAAAACGAAGAATCTTTCGCTGCCGCACTCATGGGTGATGCCGCAGATGATAGGCCACCTCGTCCAGCGCCTTGAGATCATGCCGGATGAACTTCCAGTTCCCCGCCAACACATCCTCACGCTGCAGCTCATCGACCACCCAGCGCCCCGCAAAATGCTCACGCACCTCGGCATCGCCGACCGAGAACGGCGGGCCGTCCATGCGTGACTGCTCGTAGTCCAGGGTCACCAGCAGCCCCTGGCAGCCCTCCGGCAGAATTGCACGCAGATGCGCCGCATAGCGCTCACGCATCGCCGTCGGCAAGGCGATCAGCGCGGCGCGGTCGTAAAAGGCCTGGCAGTCGGCCACATCGGCGGCGCTCAGTGCGAAGAAATCGCCGCACCAGAGTTCGATATCGGCGGCACGGTAACGCTCGAACGCGCCATGAACCTCGACCTGGGGCTGCAAGCCGTGCTCAGCGAAGAATTCGCGAACGGCCTTCTGCGCCAGCTCTACCCCCAGCACCGCATGCCCCTGCCCGGCCAACCAGGCCAGGTCGAGGCTCTTGCCGCACAGCGGCACCAGCACTTTCGCGCTGCACTTTACGCCCAGGTTGGGCCAATGGCGCTGCAGATAGGGATTGACCTGAGCCTGATGAAAGCCGATCTGATCGCGCGCCCAGCGCTCCTGCCAGAAAGCCTCGTGCATCTTTTCCCTCTCACCCGAATGAACATTCACAGCGGCACCCAGATAAGCGCCGCGTGCTTCGCCAGGGGCAACCCTAGCAGATGATGGCCACAGGCGCCGGCCAAAAGCATCGAAGAAATCGATAAGAATAGCGCAGAATATGCGTTATTCATCGATAGGTAGCTCGGCGAGAATTAAGCCTCGTCACGGAGGTTTCCATGTTACCTGCGCTCTTTATCTCTCACGGTTCCCCCATGCTGGCGCTGGATTCCGGTGCCAGCGGTACGGCACTGGCACGCCTGGCCGCCGAACTGCCGCGTCCGCGCGCCATCCTGGTGGTGTCCGCGCATTGGGAGAGCGAGCAACTGCTGCTCACCGGCGCGGCCCAGCCGCAAACCTGGCATGACTTCTACGGCTTCCCGCCCGCCTTGTACGCGCTGCGTTACCCGGCCCCAGGCGCTCCCGAGCTCGCCCATGATGTGGCCGAGCTGCTCGGCGCAGCCGGTTTCAGCGCTGCCCTCGACCCACAACGGCCATTCGATCACGGCGTCTGGGTGCCACTGTCGCTGATGTACCCGGCGGCCGACGTCCCGGTGATCCAGCTCTCCCTGCCCAGCCGCCAGGGCCCGGCGCACCAGACGCGCATCGGCCAGGCCCTGGCCAGCCTGCGCGAACGCGACATCCTGTTGATCGGCTCCGGCAGCATCACCCACAACCTGCGCGAGCTGGACTGGCACGCCGGGCCGGACGAGGGCACGCCCTGGGCCAAGGCGTTTCGCCAATGGATGGTGCAACAGCTCGCTGCGGACGACGAACAGGCACTGCACGACTATCGGCAACGGGCACCGGAGGCGGTGCGCAACCACCCGAGCGACGAACATCTGCTGCCGCTGTTCTTCGCCCGCGCAGCCGGTGGCGCCTTCGCCATAGAGCACAGCGGCTTTACCCACGGCGCGCTGGGCATGGATATCTACCGTTTCGGCTGAACAAAGCAGGTCGAACCTCTGCGGCAATGCCAGGGTCGATACCCATAGACCCTGCGCATACGGAGGTAGCGACATGAGTTTTCACTGGGATCTGATCGAACGCCTGCTGCACGAGGCACAGAACTCCGCCGGCCAGCCCTTCGCACCACGGCGTTATGCCGAGGAGCTGGCCGAGGAACTCAACCAGGCCGGAAAAGGCGTCGACGACCTCGACCATTTCCGCGCCGAGGCGACCCGCTACGAGGCCAGCCTGCTCAAGGGCGACTTCATCGCACCACGCCCGGAAAGCGAAGGCGGCAACGGCGAGAATTTCGTCCTGACGAAGCGCGGCGCGCAGCTTCTGAGCCTGCTCGACAGCAGCATTCCTGGCAGCGAACGACCACGTGAAGTGCTCGACCAGGCTGGCGAAGCGGCACTGACACCCGAGGTGTTCGACCGCCTTGCCCAAGAGGCCACCCTCGGCGAAACGCAGTAAACGGCGCACCATGAAAAACGCCGCGCCCGGTCAACCGGGTGCGGCGTTCTGCGCAAGCAACAGACCCGGCTCTGCCGGGCAATGCCTCAGTCTTCGCGGTAGCGGCGCAGCTTCAGGGCCTTGCCGGCGACGCGGGTGTCCTTGAGCTTGCCGAGCAGGCGATCCAGGCCTTCTTCCGGCAGTTCCACCAGGCTGAAGGTCTCACGGATCTGGATGCGGCCGATGGCTTCGCGAGCCAGACCACCCTCGTTGAGGATGGCGCCGAGCAGGTTCTTCGCGGCAATGCCGTCACGAGTGCCCAGCGCAGTGCGGCAGCGCACACGGCCTTCGGCCAGCGGCAGCGGCGCACGACGCTCGCGGTATTCGCCACGCTCGCCACCGCGCTCACCATCACGCTCGCGGCGCTCACGCGGCGCACCGACACCCGGTACCAGCGGCTGCTCACGCTCGACACTGGCCAGATCCAGGGCCTGACCATTGGTGGCCTTCTTCAGCAGCGCAGCGGCCAGGGCACGCGGGCTGCAGCCGATGTCGGCGGTCAGACGGTCGAGCAGGTCACCATGGCTGGCTTCGGCATCGGCCACCAGCGGCGCCAGGCTGCTGGTCAGTTTCTTGATGCGCGCATCGAGCACCTGCTGAGCGTTCGGCAGTTTGACTTCGCCGACCTTCTGCCCGGTGACGCGCTCGATCACCTGCAGCATACGGCGCTCACGCGGGGTTACCAGCAGCAGCGCACGGCCTTCGCGACCGGCACGGCCGGTACGGCCGATACGGTGCACGTAGGATTCCGGGTCGTAGGGCATGTCGACGTTGAACACGTGGGTGATGCGCGGCACGTCGATACCACGAGCGGCCACGTCGGTGGCGACGACGATGTCCAGGCGGCCGTCCTTGAGCGAGTCGATCACGCGCTCGCGCTGGTTCTGCGCGATGTCGCCGTTCAGTGCGGCGGCCTTGTAGCCCTTGGCTTCCAGCGCAGCGGCCAGATCCAGGGTGGCCTGCTTGGTACGCACGAAGGCGATCAGGGCGTCGAACTCTTCCACTTCCAGCAGACGGGTCACGGCGTTGATCTTCTGATCGGCGTGGATCATCAGGTGCGCCTGCTCGATGCGCGAGACGGTCTGGGTCTTGGCGGCGATCTTGATGTGCTGCGGCTCGCGCAGGTGCTTCTCGGCAATGGCGCGGATCGAGTGCGGCAGCGTGGCGGAGAACAGCACGCTCTGGCGGCTTTCCGGCATGGCCTCGAAGATGACCTCCAGATCGTCCATGAAGCCCAGCTTGAGCATTTCGTCGGCCTCGTCGAGTACCAGGTGCTGGATGGTGGACAGCACCTTCTCGTCACGCCGCAGGTGGTCGACCAGACGCCCCGGCGTGGCGACGATGATCTGCGCACCCATGCGCAGGGCCTTGAGCTGCGGGCCCATGGGCGCGCCGCCGTAGACCGCGACCACGTTCACGCCCGGCATCTGCTTGGAATAGGTCTCGAATGCGGTGGCCACCTGCAGGGCCAGCTCGCGGGTCGGCGCGAGGATCAGCACCTGCGGCTCACGCTTGGCCGGGTCGATCTTCGACAGCAGCGGCAGGGCGAAGGCGGCGGTCTTGCCGGTGCCGGTCTGGGCCTGGCCGATCATGTCGTGGCCGGCGAGGATCACCGGGATGGCCTGCGACTGGATCGGCGACGGCTCTTCGTAACCGACGGCGGTCAGAGCGGCGAGAATATTGGGGTGAAGTCCGAGCGCGGCGAAGCCGCCGGTTTCCTGGGTCATGGGTCTGCCTCTGTGCATCCGCAAAGACCCAGGAACAAAGGCTGCACGTGCCATGTAGGACCTTGTGGGTCACCCTGGCAGCCGATAGACGGGCATTTGCGAAAACGATGGATGAAACGTCAAGAATAGTTCGCCGCAGCGAACCAGCAACGAAGCGGGGCTTCGCAGTAGTGACGAGGCCGTTTTGGCCGGGCGCGGATCATACAGGATTTTTTAGCCTGTGGGACAGGTTTTTCCGACGCCAAGCGGCTGTCGCTGCGTTAACTGGCTGGACGCAACAGATCGATCAATGGCTGCAACGAATAGCCCAGCCGGGGCGCCATCTCGCCAGCACGCAGTTGCAACAGGCCCAGATCCAGCTCCTGATCCAGGTCGGCGGGAATCAGCATCACCACGTTGCCCTCCTTCACCGGGCACTCCCAGTAATGGCGATGGAACAGGCCACGCAGCAGCGCCGCGCCCAGCGGCTTGCCATCGTTGCTGGCCCACTGGTTGATGATCAGCCAACCGCCGGGGTTGAGCTTGGCCTGGCACTGCTCGAGGAAGTTCCAGGCCAGGTGGCCGACACCCGGGCCCTGGTCGGTATAGAGGTCGAGGAAGATCAGATCGGCGGTTTCCGCGCTGGGCAACAGCTCGATGGCATCGCCGATGCGGATGGTCAGGCGCGGGTCGTCGTCCAGGCCGAGAAACTCCATGGCCAGGCGCGGCACGTCCGGGCGCAACTCGATGGCCTCGACATCTTCCAGGGGCAGGAACTTCAGGCAGGCCTGAGTCAGGTTGCCGGCCCCCAGGCCGAGAAACAGCGCGGTCTCAGGCTGCTCATGAGCCAGGGCACCGAGCAGCATGGCACGGGTATAGTCGTACTCCAGCCAGGTCGGGTCGGCAGGAAACACGCAGCTCTGCTCGATGGCATCGCCGAATTCGAGGAAACGATAGGCACCGATCTGCACCACGCGAATCACCCCGAAGGCATCACGCACTTCGGCCAGCAGGACTTCGTCCAGCTTCTGCATCTCTTCGCTCGGCGGCAATCCCGGCATGTCCTTGCTCCTGAATGTCGTCCCTGAGCCACGCGGCCGGGTCACCGCTGCGATTGTCGGCCAAGCACTGCCGATGGTCACGCGATAATTGCACGGCGAGCCGGCCGCCTTATCGGTTACCATGCGCGGCGCCTCAATCAGCCGCTAGAGATGCACCATGTCGCACGCCTGGAGCCCCGAAAGCTGGAGGGCCAAGCCCATCCAGCAACAGCCCGAATACCCTGATGCCGCCCACCTGATGCGGGTCGAACAGACCCTGGCCGGCTATCCGCCGCTGGTGTTCGCCGGCGAGGCGCGCGAGCTGCGTCGCCAGTTCGCCGAGGTCACCCAGGGCCGCGCCTTCCTGTTGCAAGGCGGTGACTGCGCCGAAAGTTTCGCCGAGTTTTCCGCCGCGAAGATCCGCGACACCTTCAAGGTGCTGCTGCAAATGGCCATCGTCATGACCTTCGCCGCCGGCTGCCCGGTGGTCAAGATCGGGCGCATGGCCGGCCAGTTCGCCAAGCCGCGCTCGTCCGGCAGCGAAACCCTCGATGGTGTCACCCTGCCCGCCTACCGGGGCGACATCGTCAACGGCATCGGCTTCGACGCCGCCAGCCGCGTGCCCGACCCCGAGCGCCTGCTGCAGGCCTACCACCAGGCCACTGCCAGCCTCAACCTGCTGCGCGCCTTTGCCCAGGGCGGCTTCGCCGACCTGCATCAGGTGCATCAGTGGAACCTCGATTTCATCGCCAACTCGGCGCTGGCCGAGAAGTACCACCAGCTCGCCGACCGCATCGACGAAACCCTGGCCTTCATGCGTGCCGTGGGCATGGACAGCGCGCCGCAACTGCGCGAAACCAGCTTCTTCACCGCCCACGAGGCGCTGCTGCTGAATTACGAGCAGGCCTTCGTCCGCCGCGACAGCCTCAGCGGCCGCTGGTACGACTGCTCGGCGCACATGCTGTGGATCGGCGACCGCACTCGCCAGCTCGACGGTGCCCATGTCGAATTCATGCGCGGCATCGAGAACCCCATCGGCGTCAAGGTCGGCCCGAGCATGGACCCGGACGAACTGATCCGCCTGATCGACGTGCTCAACCCGGAAAACGATCCTGGGCGCCTCAACCTGATCGTGCGCATGGGCGCGGACAAGGTCGAAGCGCACTTCCCGCGCCTGCTGCGCAAGGTGCAGAGCGAAGGCCGCCAGGTGCTGTGGAGTTCCGACCCCATGCACGGCAACACCATCAAGGCCAGCAGCGGCTACAAGACCCGCGACTTCGCGCAGATTCTCGCCGAGGTGCGGCAGTTCTTCGCCGTGCACCGGGCCGAAGGCACATATGCCGGCGGTATCCATATCGAGATGACCGGGCAGAACGTCACCGAATGCATCGGCGGCTCGCGACCGATCACCGAGGACGGCCTGTCCGACCGCTACCACACCCACTGTGACCCGCGCATGAATGCCGACCAGTCCCTGGAGCTGGCCTTCATGATCGCCGAGACGCTGAAGCAAGTACGACGCTAAGCCGTTGCGCCCTGGCCATTGGCCAGGGCGCGAACCCGCTCGCACTTCTTTTGTGCGGTATCCGGCATAATGCCGCCTCAACGCGAGCACCGCCCGGTGCAAACAACGCTCCCCAGCCGGAAAGGACTCGCGGCCCACACCACCAACAAGGACGATGATCCATGCAACTACGCACCACCCTCTCCACTTTCGCCCTCTCCAGCGCCGTACTGCTGAGCGGCTGCCAGAACATGTCCCCCGACGCCATGCTGCAATCGGGCCTCATGGCCGTGCAGGCCGCTACCCTCAGCGATGCCGAAGTGAAAAGCATGTCCGACAAGGCCTGCGCGGAAATGGATGCCTCCAACAGCATCGCCGGCCCGGAAACGTCCTACGGCAAGCGCCTGAACAAGATCGCCGCCAACCTCGGCAATCAGGTCAACGGCACGCCGGTCAACTACAAGGTCTACCTCAATGACGAGGTCAATGCCTGGGCCATGGCCAACGGCTGCGTGCGCGTCTACAGCGGCCTGATGGACGCGATGAACGACAACGAAGTCGAAGGCGTGCTGGGCCATGAGATGGGCCACGTTGCCCTCGGCCACACCAAGAAGGCCATGCAGACCGCCTACGCCACCTCTGCCGCGCGCAATGCAGCGGCTGCCTCGGGCAACGGCACCGTCGCCGCACTGTCCTCCTCGCAACTGGGTGCACTGGGCGAACAACTGGTCAATGCGCAGTTCTCGCAAAGCCAGGAAAGCGCGGCCGACAACTTCTCCTTCGACCTGCTGACCGAGCGCAACATCCCCCGTGAAGGCCTGGTCAGCGCATTCGAGAAGCTGGCCAAGCTCAGTGGCGGTGAGAGCAGCATGTTCGACTCGCACCCAAGCTCCGCCGAGCGCGCCGAGAATATGCGTAATCGTCTGGCGGCCAAGTAAGGGCAAGGCTCAGGGGCTGCGCCGTGGCCCCTGAGCCCACAGGGAGACAGTCATGTCGACGCTGAGCAAATATCTGATCGCCGCTCTGCCACTCCTGCCGCTGAACACATGGGCCGATTACGACAAGCAATACCAGGACTGCCTGGACGCCAATGGCACGGTCAACAACTCCGTCGTCGCAATCTGCGCGGAAGGCGTATCGAACAAGGCGAAGCAGGAGATGAACCGCATCTATCAACAGCTTTTCCTGAAGTTCCAGGCAAGCGCGCAAGAAGATGCCCAGCAGTTGGAAGCGACGCAAAAGGCCTGGCTGATCTATCGCAACGGCCAATGTGAATTGCAGGGCCGCCGTGTCGGCTCACCGATGTATCACTATTGCCCGATGAAGATGAATATCGAGCGCGTCAACGAACTGCAATTCCTGCTGGATAACGGCATCTAGCCGAACACCCCTCGCTGGCTAACACTCGGCGCCAACCACACCTCATCCAGCCCCAGCCAATCCGCCAGCGCCTGCAGCGAATCGCTTAGCGCCTGGCGCGCCTCCTCGCTCAGTACCGCCTCCTCGAGATGCACCGCATGCACCGCCAGGCGCCCCGCCGCGCGCTCGCTGCGCAGATCCACTCGCGCCAGCAGGCGCTCATGACGCAGAAATGGCAGCACGTAGTAGCCATACACGCGCTTGGCCTGCGGGGTGTAGATCTCCAGACGATAGCGGAAGCCGAACAGCCGCTCGGTACGCTCGCGTTCCCAGATCAGCGAGTCGAAAGGCGAAAGCAAGGCGCTATGGCGTACACGCCGCGGGATGCGCGGCTCACCATGGCAGTAGGCAAGCTGCCGCCAGCCCTGCACCGCGACCGGCAGCAACTCGCCCGCCTCCACCAGCTCGGCGATACGCCGCTTGCTGTCGCCGGCATCGAGTCGGTAGTAGTCGCGCAGATCCTTCTCGGTGGCCACACCCAGGGCATCGGCCGAACGCAGCAGCAGATGGCGCTGTGCTTCGTCTTCATCCAGCTCGGCATGGTTCAGCAGCTCGCCCGGAATGACCCGCTCTGGCAAATCGTAAAGACGCTCGAAACCGCGACGGCCGGCAACGGTGACTTCGCCTGCAGCAAACAGCCATTCCAGCGCCGTTTTCTCCGCGCTCCAGTCCCACCAGGGGCCAGCCTTCTCGGTACGCGTACTGAGGCTCCCGGCCCCCAACACGCCGCGCTCGCGCACCGCCTGCAGCACGGCAGCTATCACATCGCGACGTTCCATGCCGAAGCGCGCCAGACCTGGATAGATGCCCTGCCCGCCCGCTGCTCGGCGCATGCGCCAGCGCAGCAGTGGGTAGAGTTCCAGCGGCAGCAAGGAGGCTTCGTGCCCCCAGTACTCGAACAGGCGCCGGCGCCGCGCGCGGCCCCAGGCCAGCTCGTCGAGATGCTGCGCCTGGTAATGGCCCAGGCGGGAGAACGCCGGCAGGTAATGCGAGCGCACCAGAGCATTGACCGAATCGATCTGCAGCACGCCCAGACGCTCGATCTGCACCTGCAAGTGCTTATGGACGATGGCACCACGCGGCGTACGACCGAAGCCCTGGGCAGCCAGGGCCAGGCGACGGGCTTCGGCAAGAGAAAGTGAGAGGGTCATGGCGAGCCAGCCTAGCAGGCCGGCGCCGCGAACGCATGGCGAAAGCTGAAAGCCTGTGGTGTAGCACCGTGCTCGCGAAGATGGCCCAGGCGCTCGGCCGCCTCCACCACGCTCGGTCGGTGCCCAACGGGCACCCACCACAACACCTGATGCATCTGTTCGACACGCTCGAACCACTCGCGGCGGCGCTTGAGCATCTCGGTATGGGCGGACTTGTAGACGTAATCGCTGAGGGATTGCACATCCTGCCAGACCGACATATTGACCAAGACATCCTCGCCAAAGGGGCGAATCGCCGTGGCGTCGCCCGCTTCGTCCTGCAAGCGCCAGATGTAGCCGGGCGAAGCTTCGGCCAGCGCGTTGATGCGCTCCAGATTGGCTACGAAGTCGGCCATCTCCGGCGCCTCCAACGGCGCTTTCATCCAGGCGATATTCAGTTGGGCCAAGTGATAAGTGGACAATTTCCAGCCTCCTTGCGGATCAGGGTTGCTGCTGCACGCCACGCCAGCCGGCCAGGCGTCGACGCAACCAGGCTTCGCTGCTGACCAATGTAATGCCACTGAGCACCAGCGCCGCGCCGATGATGAAATTCAGCGTCAGCGGCTCGTCCAGCACCAGCACGCCGAAGGTAACCCCGAACAGCGGGGTCATGAAGGAGAACACCGCCATGTTCGAGGCCAGGTAGCGGCGCAGCAACCAGAACCAGGTCAGGTAGCTGAAGAACGACACCACCACGCCCTGCAACAGGATGCTGCCGATGGCCACCGGGCTCCAGCGCACCTGGCCGATATCGACCACCGCCAGCGCATAACCAAGCAGCAGGACGAAAGCCACTGCCAGTTGGTAGAACAGGGTCAGCCCAGGCGGCGCCTCGGACAAGCGAGAAGCACGCACCACCACGGTGGTGGCGCCCCAGGCCATACCGGCGCACAGCCCCAGGGCATCGCCAAGCAGCATGCCGCCGTCGATCTCGGCCCAGTTGCCGCCCACGCCGAAGGCCATCAGCACGCCCGCGAAGCACAGCGCGATACCCAGCCATTGCAGACGGCGCAGGTGTTCGCTGGGCAGCAGCAGATGCAGGCCCAGCGCCGAGAAGATCGGCGCGGTATAGAGGAATACCGCCATATGCGAGGCCGAGGTATGGCGCAGGCCGAGGGCGATGAAGAAGAACTCCAGCGCGAACAGCACACCGGCCAGCACGCCCGCACGCCAGGTGCAGCCCACCCAGCCCTGCCAGCCGCGCTGCCAGAGCAGCAACAGCGCGACGAGCAAGGCGGAAATGCCCGAGCGCAGGGCCACCTGCAGCATGGGTGCGACATCCGGGGCCGCCAGCTTGATCGCCACCTGCTGGCTGCCCCAGATGGCACAGAGCAACAGCATCAGCTGGAACAGGAACAGATCGGCACCCTTGCGTACAGCGGTCATCGCATCACTCCATGGTTCATTTGCGCAGCGGATCATCCCAGAATGGCCGCTCGCTTTCCTGCATCACGTCGGCGCGGCTCAAGCCCAGATCCTTCAATGCCGCCATATCCAGCTCCGCCAACTGACGGCGCTCACGCGCCAGTTGCTGCCAACGACGCAGCAGGCGCCAGACATTGACCAACCTCGGCAAGCGCCCGGACGGCATGGCCGAAGCCATTGCATAACCTTTCTGACCTTTCATCTCATCGCCCTCCCTGTGGGGTTGGCGCCAGTCTCGCGCCGGGCTTAAGATCAATCCAACGAATGTTTCTTATGCAACCCATCTCGAGAGTTGATGAATGGCTTACCACCCCAGCATTGATACCGAACTGCTGCGCAGCTTCGTCGCCATCGCCGACACCGGCGGTTTCACCCGCGCCGCCGATGCGGTGAACCGCACCCAGTCAGCGATCAGCATGCAGATGAAGCGATTGGAAGAGGATGTGGTGCAACGCCCCTTGTTCGAGCGCGACGGCCGCCAGGTTCGCCTCACGCCCGAGGGGCAGGTGCTGCTGGGTTATGCGCGGCGCATTCTCAAGCTGCATGGTGAGGTGCTCAATACCCTGCGCGAGCCGCACATGGTCGGCGCCGTGCGCATCGGCACGCCGGACGACTACGTGATGCGCTTTCTGCCGGAGATTCTCTCGCGCTTCGCCCAGGCCTACCCGCTGGTGCAGGTGGAGGTGCACTGCGAACCCTCCGGGCAGTTGCTGCAACGCCAGGATCTCGACCTGACCATCGTCACCCGCCAGCCGGGCAAGGAGATCGGCCAGTTGCTGCGCCAGGAACGCTTCGCCTGGGCCGTGGCGCAGGGTTTCGCCCCGCACGAGCAGACGCCCATGCCGCTGGCGATGTTCAATGCCGACTGTTTTTGCCGCGAGTGGGCGTGCAATGCGCTGGACGCCATGAGCCGCCCCTACCGCATCGCCTACACCAGCCCCAGCCTGTCGGCGATCTTCGCCGTGGTGCGCGCCGGGCTGGCAGTGACCGCGCAACTGCAGAGCCTGATCACCCCCGATCTGCACATCCTCGGCGAAGCCGAGGGCCTGCCGACATTGCCAATGACCAGCATCGTGCTGCTACGCAAGGAAGGCAGCCAGTCGCCAGTGACCGAGTGCCTGGCCGAGCATATCGTCGAGGGGTTCAGGCTCTAGCGCAGGGGGCGTCACAGCCTAAGATTTGCCGTTCGAGCACTTGGGTTCGACGGTAAATGTCTTGGAAACATCCACGGCGCCCAGGTGCTCCAGCGTGCGCCGGCCGATCAACACCGGATAGATCATCTTGCCGCGATTCTTCAGCGAGAACTCCTCGTTGTAGATGCGATCGCCAATGCACATCCTGAGCCTGACCACCGGGCGTCTCTCCGCGCCGCCCGCCCCTCTGACCTTGACGTTCCTTTCGACGCGCCGCTCGAAGGGGATGCTCAGGGTCTTTCCGCTCTTGCTGTCCTTGGCTTCCACATTGAAACGCACCCAGTCCTCGCCATCTTTCTCGAAGCGCTCGAGGTCTTTCGCATCCATCGACGACGTCAGGGCGCCGGTATCCAGTTTGATCTTCAGCGCAGCCTTTTCCGGCAGCAGCAGCCCCTCCTCTACCCACCCATAGACGCGGGGAGATGGCGAGTTCGTCTTCGAGTGCACGGCTGGCGAGGACATCATCGCCAGCATCAGCGCCACAGCGGAAGCGGTTACAGGGGGCATGGCCATCGACAGCTACCTCGGTTGTGAAAAGCCCACCCTACTCGGGTGCAGGTCAATTTTTCGTCAAATGGCCTGCCCGCTTGTCGCAAGCAAGGCAGGGCCGCCCTTTTGAGAGTGGTCGGGTCAGATTTCAGTTCAGTGTGTAGGGCGGGCCGAAGCGCCGGCCACGTAGAGCGGATCGGAGCGCCGACCGCTCTTAGCTCGTAGGGCGGACTCAGGAGCGCCAGCGAACAGTCCGCCGGGCCATGTCCAGTTCGGCACCACAACTCACGCCCAAGACTCCTAGCAATGGCGTACTGCTTCCGAGCGACCGGCGTCCCGGTAGGCCTTACACGCAGCATGGACGCAGGAGGTAAGCCGAGGACATGCCAGCGGCGATTCAGGCTAGCGTGGGGGGGCTTTAGCCACGATTCGCCGCTAAAGCCCCTCCCACAGAAACCAGGCGGCAACACACCTCGTCACTCGGCGCGATCCACCCGGCTCATGGCCTGGCGCTCGTAGCGCGGATAGAGGTGACTGACGCTGCGGATCAGTTCGTAGCGGCTCAGGTTGACCTGGGCGAAACGCGCGGGGATCGGTGCGCGGATCAGCTCGTTCATCTCGGCGCCCTGCTCCGCGCCCTGGCGCAGCAGGCCATCGAGCCAGCCCAGGTAGTCGCGCATCTGCGCAAAGGGCGCGGCATCGGTGGCCAGCGGGCCGTGGCCGGGCACGATCTGCTTCCAGGGCAGCGCTTGCAGGCGATCCAGATCGGCCAGCCAGACGTCCAGCCCCGGCGTGTTCGGCGTGGTCAGGGCGCGTTGGTAGAACAGGATGTCGCCGGCGAACAACACCCCCGTGCGCTGGTCGAGAATGGCCAGGTCGGCGCCGGTATGGCCGCTCAGCGCCAGTAGCTGCAGGCGTCGACCACCGATCTCAAGCACGCCCTCCTGCGCCTTTTCTGTAGGCAATACCACCTCGGTACCGCGCATCCAGTCGCCCACCAGGCGGTACATGTTTTCCGCCATGGCATCGCCCTGCTCGGCCAGCAGCTTCGTGGTGCCCGGCAAGGCGGCGATAGGTACGTCGGTGAAGGCCTGGTTACCCAGCACGTGATCGGGATGGTGATGAGTCAGCAGCACGCGCAGCACCGGCTTGCCGGTGGCATGCTCGATGCTCTGACGTAGCGCCTCGCCGTAACGGCGTGACGGGCCGGTGTCGATCACCACCACGCCGTCGGCGGTTTCGATAAAGCCGATATTGACGATATTGCCGCCGTTGTCCGCAGCGAAATTGTCGGTGCTACCTTCAACCAACCAGACCCCCTCGGCGATCTGCCGCGGTTGCAGGCGGTAGTCGAGCGCCTGGGCCAGGCTGGCGAGCAGGCAGGTCAGCAATAGTATCCAGCGCATGGAGCCCCCTGTGTGCTTGGTGCGCGCAGCGCACCCTACGCCGGCTCGTTCAGAACGCGGCCTGGAATTCGTTGCCGTTGTTGTCGCGCAGCCAGAGTTCGGCGTGGCGGTCGCCGCGCAGGTCGAAGGTCAGCGTCGGGTTCTCGCTGACCGCCGGGAACAGCTCCAGGCGCCCCAGCACCTGGCCATCCGGATCGCGCAGCTCGGCCCGTTCGATATAGAACTCGGGGATGCCACCGACCAGGCCGTTGTCCATGGGGTGCGACACCTGCAGGCGCAGGCGGCTGTCTTCGCCGCGCAGGAAGCGCTTGCCCAACACCTGGCCCAGGCGCTCCTGCCAGCCCGCTTCGGCGCGCACCACACTGGGCGCGGTGCAGCCACCGCCGGCCGCCTCCACCCGTGCCGAGCCGATATGCCAGACGCCGTCCTCGGTCAGCACCGCCGCACGAATCGGCGTGGCCTGCTCCACACGAATACGAATGGCCAAGGTCGGCTCCAGCGCGGCGCTGGGGGTGAAATCGACAATGCGCGGGATAGGGTTGAGCTCGGCCCAGGCCAGGATGCGTCTGACCTTGCCGCGATAGGCGCTGGCGTCGATCTGGATCGGCACCTGGCGCGCGTCTTCGGCGAAGGGCGGCACCTCGAGGCGCACCTGCTCATCGAAGACGAAGGGCTCGCCATCGAGCAAGCGCTGGTGGTAGTAGTCCCACATCACCGAGGCCACCGGATCGGGCGTCGCCGCCCGCGCCTCCCAGCCCCAAGCGCAGAGCGCCAGCACTATCAGGCCACGCCAATCCATTGCCCACCTCCGGCTCGCGCCCTATTGGTATTGTTCGGGCTTCTCGTAACGCAGGCCGTACTGCCCGTAGAGGCGCTCCAGCGAGCCATCGAGAATCAGTTTTTCCAGCTGTTCTTCCAGGGCATAGGCGAGTTGCCGGTTGCTTTCATGCACCGCCATGCCGATCTCCCATATCTGCCGGCCCATGTCCGGGTAAGCGTTCTCGGCCAGTGCCAGTTGCGGGTCATTGGCCTCGTGCAGCAGCCAGTCCACTTCGCCGCGCAGGGCCATCACCGCGTCCACTTCGCCTGCGCGCATGGCGACGAAGGCCAGGGTCGGCGATGGATAGTGGCGTGCCTGCGAGCGCAGCAAGCCATCTATTGCGGAGCTGAGGTAGAACGACGGCACGCTGTCCACCTCGACACCAATGGGATGCTGCTGCAGAGCATTGATGCTCGGCACTTCGGCCAGGCGACGGCGGTCGAACGCCAGTTGCCAGCGCTCGCGCTGATAGGGGCCGAACATCACCACCCGTTCGTTGACCAGCTCACCCAGTTCGTTGCGCATCTGCGCGAAGTCACGGTCATAAGGCACGCGCAGCATCAGGTCGGCCAGCTCGCCCTGAGCGGTGACCCGGCCACGCCAGATATAGTCGCGCAGGTCGTCGTCGAGCTTCTCACCGGGCGGAGCCCAGATCACCTGCAGCTTCAGGCCCAAGCCTGCGGCCAGCGCCTTGGCCAGTTCGTAGTCGACGCCACGCGGCTGGCCATCCTCCTCGAAGCTGTAGGGTGGGAAGTTCTGGTAAAGCGCCACGCGCAATACGCCCTCTTCCATGATGCGATCGTAGTCACGCACCTGCGCCTGGGCGACGCCCAGGCACAGCAACAAGCCGCTCAGCAAGAGCAGCCGGCACATGGCCGCGAAGGTCGTGAAGCACGAGCGCAGCGGATTGATCATCAAGCGCTACTCCTCGACGTGCACGCTCTCCAGGTAGCTGCGCACCGCCCACAGGGCTTCCTGGCTCAGGTAGTCGGCCATCTTCGGCATGTAGACGCGACCGTCGCGCACTGCGCCGTTGATCACCCGCTCCTTGAACCACTCGTCGCCACTGGCGCCCAGTTCCAGCAGGCGCAGATCCGGGGCGATGCCGCCGGATTTAGCTTCCAGGCCATGGCAGGCGGCGCAGTTCTGGTTGTAGGCCGAGGCGCCGATCTCGATGGCGCGCGGGTTGCCACTGTAGGGATTCTCGTCCAGCCACTCTTCGCCCAAGGGTTCCAGGCCATCGGTATTGACCGCCTGGGGCACCACATCGCCGTGCGCCCAAAGCTGGGTGGACGCGGCCAGCAGCATCAGGGCCAGGGTGGTTTGGATCTTCTTCTTGTTCATGGCTAGGACCTCATCGAATGCACGCCGAACAGCCCGTTTCGAGCTTGTGGCGTCCATCTTAGAAAGGCCCCCGCGCGCACCGAATCCTGCTTTGGTGGCCGCGTTCTAGTCCCTTGGTAGTAGGGCTTGGGTGGGGGTTTGGCTGATGCCTTGGCAGCAAGGCCAAGTCATGGGGCGACTGGGAAATCCTCCCGGCGAAGTCGGGAGTTTTTCCGTAGGCGCGGAGCTGGCCGGGCACCACCATCGGCTTGCCACTGCGGCACTTTCAACTCCAACGGGAAGCACGACCATGACAACAAGAAACCTACCCAGCAGCCCTCGCCCCCTGGCCCTTGCCCTGATGCTGGCCGGCGGCCTGGCGCTGAGCCTGGGCGCGCTGGCCAAGCCGGTCACCTGGGAAGACATCGCCAATGACCACGCCACCACCAACAACGTGCTGCAGTACGGCATGGGCACCAACGCCCAGCGCTGGAGCCCGCTCACCCAGGTCAATGCCGACAACGTGTTCAAGCTGACCCCGGCCTGGAGCTACTCCTTCGGCGACGAGAAACAGCGCGGCCAGGAATCCCAGGCCATCATCCATGACGGCGTGATCTACGTGACCGGCTCCTACTCGCGGGTATTCGCCCTTGACGCCAAGACCGGCAAGCGCCTGTGGACCTACAGCCACCGCCTGCCCGACAACATTCGCCCGTGCTGCGACGTGGTCAACCGTGGCGCCGCCATCTACGGCGACAAGATCTACTTCGGCACCCTCGACGCCCGCGTCGTGGCGCTGAACAAGGACACCGGCAAGGTGGTCTGGAACAAGAAGTTCGCCGACCACGCCGCCGGCTACACCATGACCGGCGCCCCGACCCTGGTGAAGGACGGCAAGACCGGCAAGGTGCTGCTGATCCACGGCAGCTCCGGCGACGAATTCGGCGTGGTTGGCCGCCTGTTCGCCCGCGACCCGGAGACCGGCGAGGAAGTCTGGATGCGCCCCTTCGTCGAAGGCCATATGGGCCGCCTCAACGGCAAGGACAGCACCCCCACCGGCGACGTGAAAGCGCCGAGCTGGCCGGACGATCCCAACTCGCCCACCGGCAAGAAACAGGCCTGGAGCCAGGGCGGCGGCGCGCCGTGGCAGAGCGCCAGCTTCGATGCCGAAACCAACACCATCATCGTCGGCGCCGGCAACCCGGCCCCGTGGAACGGCTGGGCGCGTACCGCCGACGGCGGCAACCCGCACGACTACGACAGCCTCTACACCTCCGGCCAGGTCGGCGTCGACCCCACCACCGGCGAAGTGAAGTGGTTCTACCAGCACACCCCCAACGACACCTGGGACTTCTCCGGCAACAACGAGCTGGTGCTGTTCGACTACAAGGACAAGGACGGCAAGGTCACCAAGGCCACCGCCCACGCCGACCGCAACGGTTTCTTCTACGTGGTCGACCGCGCCAACGGCAAGCTGAAGAACGCCTTCCCCTTCGTCGACAAGATCACCTGGGCCAGCCATATCGACCTGGAAACCGGCCGCCCGGTGGAAAACGAAGGCCAGCGCCCACCCAAGCCCAAGCCGGGTGAAAGCAAGGGCGAAGCGGTGGAAGTCTCGCCGCCCTTCCTCGGCGGCAAGAACTGGAACCCCATGGCCTACAGCCAGGACACCGGCCTGTTCTACGTACCGGCCAACCACTGGAAGGAGGACTACTGGGCCGAGGAGCCGCACTACAAGAAAGGCTCCGCCTACCTGGGCATGGGCTTCCGTATCAAGCGCCTGTTCGACGACCACGTCGGCATCCTGCGCGCCATGAACCCCACCACCGGCAAGGTCGTGTGGGAGCACAAGGAGCGCCTGCCGCTGTGGGCCGGCGTGCTGGCCACCAAGGGCAACCTGGTGTTCACCGGCACCGGCGACGGCTACTTCAAGGCCTTCGACGCCAAGAACGGCAAGGAGCTGTGGAAGTTCCAGGTCGGCACCGGGATCATCTCCCCGCCCATCACCTGGGAGCAGGACGGCGAGCAATACATCGGTGTGACCGCTGGTTACGGCGGCGCTGTGCCGCTGTGGGGCGGCGACATGGCTGAGTTGACCAAGCCGGTCGCCCAGGGCGGCTCCTTCTGGGTGTTCAAGCTGCCGAGCTGGGACAAGGCCAGCGCCCAGCGCTGAGGGCTGAACGCATGGCGCACCGTAGGGTGCGCCATGCGCACCAGCTCTTCGCGTTGCAATCTCGCCCTCTGCACTGCCCCGTAGCGCCGTAGCCTGGGTAGAGCCCAGCGAAACCCGGGGAGCCCGTTCCCGGGTTTCGCGCCGCTCTACCCAAGCTACACAACTGCACTGCCCCATTGGTGCGCACAGCGCACCCTACATGAGGACTCGCCATGAACTATCTGCCTCTACTCATCCCAGCCCTGCTGCTGGTGCTCGGCAGCCACGCCATCGGCGCCGAGACCAACAACGACGGCGTGCCGCAGATCAACGGCTGCCGTCTCGAACCCGACAGCAAATGCCCCAAGGCCGATCTGCGCGGTGCCGATCTGCGCAACCTCGACCTGCGCCGCATGGACCTGTCCGGCGCCGATCTGTCCGGCGCCGACCTACGTCACGCCAACCTCGACCTGGCCAACCTGGAAAAGGCCAAACTGCGCGGCGCCAACCTCAACCGCGCCAGCCTGCAACAGAGCAACCTGCGCCTGGCCGACCTTTCCGGCGCCAGCCTGGTGGCCATCGGCGGCTGGGGCCTGTTCGCCCAGGCCGCGCAATTCGAGGGGGCCGACATGCGCGCCGCCAACCTGGAGTTCGCCCGCCTCTCCGGGGCCAAGCTGCACGACGTGCAACTGCAGGCCGCCAACCTGGAAATGACCTGGCTGAGCAAGGCCGACCTCAAGGGCGCGCACCTTGAAGACGCCAATCTGCAGGAAGTGAAGCTCGGCGGCTCCAACCTAGAAAACGCCAACCTCAGTGGCGCCCGCGTGCGCTTCGGCAACTTTCAGGATGCCAATATGCCCGGCTGCGTCGAGTGCCCCGAGGGCTGGGACTGAGGGGGCACAATGACCTGCAGCGGACGCAGATCGTCGAGGGCTGCGCTTCCACGCAGAGCGTGGGACGGATCACACAAACAATCTGAACCATGCTCTCGGCAGGCAATCACTTCTTAGGACAGTCAGATCGAGGCCACTCTCGCGAGGGCCATCCATCTCACCGACCTAGAAGGACCTGCCGTGACCACCGCAACCTCACACGCCTACCCCAACACCCTGAGCCCGTTGCACGCCATACTGCTCTGCGGCCAGGTGCCGCTGTTTCTCGGCGCCCTGCTCAGTGATTTCGCCTACTACCGCAGCTACCAGATTCAATGGAGCAACTTCGCCTCCTGGCTGATCGCCGGTGGCATGCTCTTCGCCGGCCTGGCCCTGCTGTTCGCCCTGGTCGGCCTGTTCCGCGAACGCGGTAACGGACATGCCAGCACCTACTTCCTGCTGCTTCTGGCCACCTGGCTCGTCGGCCTGGTCAATGCCCTGGAGCATGCCAAGGACGCCTGGGCCGCCATGCCCTGGGGGCTGCTGCTCTCGCTCATCGTCGCCCTGCTGGCCTGCGTCGCCGCCTGGGTCGGCCTCGCCCAACCACGCATGGGAGATGACCGATGAACCTCGCCAAACTACTGTCCACCCTGCCCCTCGCCCTGCTGCTCAGCGCTTGTGGTGAAGATCCCGGCAACCCGCAACAGACCACCGGCGCCCAACCGCAACTGCCCGAGCCGGCACGCGGGCTGCTGCCGAGCATGAACATTGCCGAACCGACGCCCTGGGGCGAGCAGAAGCCCAGCGTGCCGGAAGGCTTCAGCATCAGCGCCATCGCCACCGACCTGAAGATTCCTCGGCAGACTCTGGTGCTACCCAACGGCGACATCCTGGTCGCCGAAGGCCGTGGCGGCAATGCCCCCAAGCTCAAGCCCAAGGACGTGATCGCCGGCATGATCAAATCGAGCGGCACCACCTCGGTGGAAAGCGGCAATCGCCTGACCCTGCTGCGCGACGCCGACGGTGACGGCGCCTATGAACTGCAGACCGTCTTCGCGGAAAACCTCAACGCCCCCTACGGCCTGGCCTTGTACCAGGGCAATCTGTACGTGGCCAACCAGGACGCCCTGGTGCGCTTCGACTACAGCGAAGGCCAGACCCAGGCCATGGGCCCGCCCAGCAAGGTCACCGACCTGCCCTCGGAGATCAACCACCACTGGACCAAGGCGCTGACCGTCAGCGAGGATGGCCGCTACCTGTACGTCGGCATCGGCTCCAACAGCAATATCACCGAGCGCGGCATGGAGGTGGAAGCCGATCGCGCCATGGTCTGGCAAATCGACGCCGCAACCGGCGCCCACAAGCCCTACGCCACCGGCCTGCGCAACCCCACCGCACTGGCCATTCAGCCGGGCACCGGTACCCTGTGGGCGGTGGCCAACGAGCGCGACGAACTGGGCGAGAACCTGGTGCCCGACTACCTCACCTCGGTCAAGGAAGGCGCCTTCTACGGCTGGCCCTACAGCTACTGGGGGCAGAACGTCGACCCACGTGTGAAGCCGCAGAACCCGGACAAGGTGGCCAGCGCCATCGCCCCGGACTACGCCCTCGGCGCCCACGTCGCCGCCCTGGGCCTGGACTTCTCCAGCGAAGTGATGGGCGAGCGCTATGCCGACGGCGTATTCGTCGGCGAGCACGGTAGCTGGAACCGCGAGGATCCGGTGGGCTACAAGGTGGTCTTCGTGCCCTTTGAGAATGGCCGCCCCGCAGGCGACCCCATCGACTTCGTCACCGGCTTTCGCGGCGAAGACGGCAAGACCCGCGGCCGCCCGGTGGGCGTAACGGTCGACCCGCGCGGCGCGCTGATCGTGGCGGATGATCTGGCGAATACGGTTTGGCGGGTGGTGCGCGAAGGTGGCGAATAAGGCTGTAAGGGTGGAAACGGCAAAGCGTTTCCACCCTCGGCATCTGAGCTGCGGACATGGTGGACAAGCTTCGCGTTGTCCACCCTACAAACTCCATCGCAGCGCAGGGTGGATCGGGGCGCGTAGCTGACGCTTTTTTCATCCACCGTTGCCGGGAAGGATATCCGAGCTACTCAATACTTCGCTAGATTTCAGAGCCTCGATGACAAGAGGCAATGTATAAACCAGCCATGGAGCGGTACTCGCGGTATCTTTTGAGCGGTGATATTCACCGGCATCAAAAGCCAGATAAATTTTCAAGGAAAAACCGGAAAGTGGTTCGCGAAAAAGCGTCGATAGCCGATTCATCGCTAAATCACCTTCGGCATACGAAAGCTCTCCGATCAAGAATTCACTGGCAACGAGACGTGAATAGGCATCACAGAACTCGACTTTCGAGAGCCCAGACTTGGTTATAACAAGCCCTGCGGAGCTCGCCCACTCCTCATCGCTTACCTGTTTCAGGTCGCGCCTTATTATGAGATGAAGCAAATCCTTTTCCATTGATCTAACACCTCAAATTTTGGCATGACTCTTATGCCTGACTTGGGAGCTACCCATTCCCACTCAGAGGTGGGAACGTTCAAGACCGAGTGTTCTACGAGCTACACCTCCGAAAACTCCTTTAACCCCGAGAACTCGCCAGGGAATTTATAAAGACTAACCATGTGCATTAGCTTTGCCTTTAGCTCGTCACCCATAACCTTAGAAGGCACACACTTTCGCACATAAGGGCCGCCATGCAAACTCCAATCGTAAACATAAAATCCAAGAGCTGCATAATCAGACCATACTTCTGAGCTGCCCCAATTAGGCGATTCGAGCTGCTCCGAAACAGTGTCATGCTCAGCATAGGCCCGCATAACGGAGCTAGGAATCGTACCTTCACCTGCAGTAGAGAACAATCCGAAACACCCTTCGCTATCCATGGCGAACCAGTCGAACTCTCTACAGCCTAAATTTTCTATATAGATACTCATTATTGATGTTTCCTCATGCCCGCGCGGGAGCAAGTATCCAACGTTCTGCGTCGCCAACTGAGTCAGCAACGCCCAGCAACAGCCCGCAGAGAGTCGAGGACAGCTTTCCCACTCAGAGCATGGAAAATATCAATATCCGAACTATTTACCCTCAATGTAAAAGACGCGAAACTTGCCATTTCATTCACTGCCCACCGCGGAAAGCTCAGCCTCCATCGTCCTCATTTCCAACTCCATTTTTTGTAGGCACTCCATTTGCTTTGAGACAGCATCATAAGCCTCAACAATTAAAGACTTGTACATTTCCTGTTCATGCAGCGACAACACCTCCCCGCTAGCACTTTTTATTGCCTTACTAACAGAAAGAGACGCCTTCACTTGAGCCAAGCATTCGAGAGAGCGATCTATCAGTTGCTTCTGGCTTTCGACATGCAACTTCAAATGATCGACCTGACGACTTAGGGCATTAATATATTGCTCATTCATGCTGTTCTCCCACATGACACCGATCGGATAAAAGCCACATTACTCTATTACACGAGAACTCGGCCTAACACCGCACACCCGCCATAGTTCTGCGTCTAGAATCTACACCTAATCAATGGTTTGCGGCGAGCCTACAGGCGATGCCAGGAGCACACTGTTTGTTCCAGATATTAGGTTTTTGTAGGAATCACCTCAGCAAGCAGACCATTGCAGCCCGCCCCCCTACCTCAAGCACTCTCCAACCCCACCCGAACCACCCCACTATCAATCGCCAAATGCACCAGCTCCGCCTGCGAGGCGATCTGCAGTTTGTTCTTTACCAGGGTCTGGTAGTTGGACAGGGTCTTGGCGCTGATGCATAGCTTCTCGGCGATCTGCTTCGGTGGCAGGCCGCGGGCGAGCATGACGAATATCTCGAATTCGCGCTGGGTCAGCTCGCGTAGGCGTGGGTCGAGGCCATCTGCGCTGGTGGGGTTGCAAGCAAGCTGGGTGGCCAGGGGTTGTTCGATATAGGCGTGGCCGGCGGCGGTACGTTTGACCGCTTCTACCAGCACTTCCGGTGAGGAGTTCTTGGTCAGGTAGCCGATGGCGCCAGCGTCCAACGCCTGACGCACCAGCGGTAGCTCGTCGTGCATGCTGAAGAACAGCACGCGCAGTTGCGGCAGGCGCTGGCGCAGGCGGCGGGTGGTTTCCAGGCCGCTGATGCCGGGCAGGCCGATGTCCATGATCACCAGGTTGGGGATCTCTTCCTGCACCCGTTGCAGGGCCTGTTCGCCGTCGCAGGCCTCGCGCAGTTGCACGTCCGGCAACAGCGCGCGCAGCAGGCTGGCGTAGCCCTGGCGCACCACGGCGTGGTCGTCTACCAGCAAAACTTTCATGACGTTGCCTCCAGGGGAATGTTCAGGCACAGCGCCCAGCCCGCTTGTGGGCGGCTGTGCAGGCGCAGTTCTCCGCCCAGGCTGCGGCTGCGTTCGCGCATCGAGCGCAGGCCGATGCCGGGGCGTAGCGGCAATGCCGTGCCCTGGCCGTTGTCGCGCACCAGCAGGCGCAGGCCCTGGCCACGGCGTTGCAGGCGAATGCGCACTTCGCTGGCATCGGCATGGCGGGCCACATTGGTCAGCGCCTCCTGCACCAGGCGATAGAGATGGGCCTTGCTCGCCAGCGGCAGGCTCGGCAGTTGTTCACCCAGTTGCAGGCGGCAGCGAATGCCTTGCGCCTGCTGCCAGTCGGCGGCCAGTTGTTGCAATGCCGGGCCCAGCTCCAGGCGCTCCAGCACCACCGGGTAGAGATCGCGGATCAGGCTGCGAAAGCCCTGCTGCAGGCGTTCGCAGTTGTCGTCCAGCAGGCGCGCGGTGTCTTGCACCTGTTGCGGGCGGTCGGCGATCACCTTGAGCAGGCAGGCCTG
Organism: Pseudomonas sp. NCHU5216; assembly: GCF_052156495.1. Classification (NCBI taxonomy): domain Bacteria; kingdom Pseudomonadati; phylum Pseudomonadota; class Gammaproteobacteria; order Pseudomonadales; family Pseudomonadaceae; genus Pseudomonas; species Pseudomonas sp. NCHU5216. Next base: position 203,498 of record NZ_JBQLIX010000003.1, read on the forward strand.
GGCGCGAATGCCGCTGAGGTACTGGCCGAGGTCGTCATGCAGGGTCTGGCCGAGGCGCGTGCGCTCGCGCTCCTGCAGCTCCAGCAGGGATTGGGTCAGCTCGACGTTGTCCGCCTGCACCTGCTGCAGGGTGATGGCCATGTCATTGAAGTGCCCAGCCAGGCGTTTGGCCTCGGCCAAACCGTGGTCACGCAGGCGGGTGTCGAAGTGGCCGGCCCCGACCTGGCGCAGGCCGGTGAGCAGTTCGTCCAGCACACGGCGGGCGCGGCGCACGGCGAAGCGGATGGTGAGCAGGCTGAGGATCAGGGCGAAGGCACTGAGCAACAGCAGTTGCAGTAGCGAGTCCTGGATTTCCTCGATCTCGTCGAAGGGGTCGAGGGCAATATGCAATTCACGGCCATCGGCCAGCGGCCAGGCATCGCTCACCAGCGTCGTCGAACCCAGCAGGCGTTCGGCGATCCAGCGCTCGACCAGGCTCTTGCTCTGCGCCCTGGGCTGCTCGCCGGGGCGCAACCAGCTCACGCGGATATGCCGCAGGTTCTCGGTCAGTTCCGGACGCAGGCTGCCGGGGTTGGTGCGCGCCACTTCGCCGAGGTATTCCACCACCGCCTCGGCGGCCTGCAGCTCACGCTGCACGTCATGACTGGCCTGGCGCAGCAGCAGCGTCAGCCCGGCCAGGGTCACCAGCACGAAGAGCAGGCTGACCACCAGGTTGATGCGGCCGAGGGCGCTCATCTGCGTGGCCGCGCTACTTGACCACGAAGTAGCCGAGCATGCCCTTGCCTTCCAAGCCCTTGGCATAGAAGCGGTATTTGCCCGGTTTGACCGGCAGGAAGAAGATTTCCGCCTCGCCGGCGTCCTCGAACTCCAGCTCGGTGAGGGTCATGGCCTTGACCTCCACGCCGCCGGCCTCGACCTTGCGCAGGTAGATGGCAGTGGCGAACTCCGGCGCCTGGAAGGCGTATTCCTTCTGCCCGCTGGCGATGACCTTGAGCTGGTAGGCCTGGCCGGTTTCAAGCTGGTATTCGTGCTGCGACATGAAGTAGTCGCTGTCGTCGTTGCCCAGCACCAGGTCGGGCAGCGCCACCGGGCGGCGGGTCATGTCGCCGGCGGCGTGCAACTGATCGACGCCGAGCAGGCTGATGATCAGCAACAAAGGCAGCAGCAGGGCCTTGAAAATACGCATGAAGGTCACCGTTATTGTTATTGGGCGGTGCCTGCCATGCTAGGAAGTAAAGCCCCACACCGGGTTACTACCTTGGTACTAGCGGGCTGGTACTTTGGGCCGGCTGGCCGCGCCAATTGGCGTGACGGACTACGACCTTCGTAGGTGGCGGGCACTACCTTGGGCATATTTCCCGAGCAGGCCGCCCTTCCTATGCTGACGGCATCCTCCGATGGAGCCGCCCCATGCGCCTGCTCAGCCACGCCCTGCTCTGCCTGTTCGCCAGTCTCGGCCTGACCCTGGGCGCCAGCGCGGACGAGCTGCAGGTGCGCATCGGCTACCTGGCGCATCAGCCACCGCGTGGCCCGCTGCTGTCCAACGTCATTCCCGAACCCACCGACGCAGGGCGCCGTGGCGCCGAACTGGCGATCATCGACAGCAACAGCACCGGGCGCTTCCTCAAGCAGCAGTTCGAGTTGCACAGCGCCGAGAGCGAGCAGGCCGATGAGTTGCTCGCCGCTGCCGAGCAGCAGCACCAGGCCGGCATTCGCCTGTTCGTGGTCAACGCCCCGGTCGCCACCCTGCGCCTGCTCAGCGAACGCCTGCCGGACAGCCTGTTGTTCAATGCCGGCAGTGCCGATGATGACCTGCGCCGCGAACAGTGCCTGGGCAACGTGCTGCACACCCTGCCCAGCCGCGCCATGCTGGCCGATGCCCTGGCGCAGTTTCTCGCGGTGCGGAAATGGACGCGCTGGCTGCTGGTGACCGGCAACACCGAGGACGACAGCGCCTACGCCGCCGCGCTCAAGCGCGCGGCCAAACGCTTCGGCCACAAGATCATCGCCGAGAAGCCCTGGAGCTTCGACAACGACCAGCGCCGCAGCGCCCAGGCGGAGATGCCGTTGTTCACCCAGGCCGGCGAGTACGACGTGGTGCTGGTGGCCGACGAGCGCGGCGACTTCGGCGAATACCTGCCCTACAACACCTGGCTGCCGCGCCCGGTGGCCGGCACCCAGGGCCTGACCCCGACCGCCTGGCACAAGACAGTGGAAACCTTCGGCGCCGCGCAATTGCAGAAGCGCTTCGAGGAGTTGGCCGGGCGCTGGATGAACGATCGCGACTTCGCCGCCTGGATGGCCGTGCGCAGCATCGCCGCCGCCGTGACCAAGCTGCGCGCCGCCGAGCCGCAGGCCATTCGCGCTCTGGCGCTGTCCGCCGACCTGCCGTTGGATGGCTTCAAGGGCCGCAAGCTGAGCTTCCGCCCGTGGAATGGCGAGCTGCGCCAACCCATCGAGCTGGTGCACCCGCGCGCGCTGGTCAGCACCTCGCCGCAGGAAGGTTTTCTCCACCCCAGCAACGAGATGGACAGCCTCGGTTATGACCAGCCTGAAGTGAGCTGCGATCTGGCGGGCACCGCCAACTGATGGTGCGCACGGCGCACCCTACCCACACCGAGCCGTAGGGTGCGCTGCGCGCACCACTGCCGCCCAAGACAACAACAAGAGGATCAACCCCATGCGTCTGCCCCGCCTCGCCTGCGCCGTCGCCTTCGGCCTGGCCTGCCACTCGGCCCTTGCCGCCACCGCCTACGTGTCCAACGAGAAGGATGACAGCATCAGCGTCATCGACCTGGACAGCCTGGAAGTCACCGCCACCCTGGATGTCGGCATGCGCCCGCGCGGGCTGCTGCTGTCTTCCGACAACAAGCTCTTGTACATCTGCGCCAGCGACTCGGATCGCGTGCAAGTGATGGATCTGGCCACGCGCAAGATCGTCAAGGAACTGCCCTCCGGTGCCGACCCCGAGCAGTTCGCCCTGCACCCCAACGACCGCTGGCTGTACATCTCCAACGAGGACGATGCGCTGGTCACTGTGGTCGACACCCAGAGCGACGAGGTGCTGGCGCAGATCGACGTGGGCGTGGAACCCGAAGGTATGGCGGTGAGCCCGGACGGCAAGTGGGCGGTCAATACCAGCGAAACCACCAACATGCTGCACTGGATCGATACCAGCACCCAGCAACTGGTGGACAACACCCTGGTCGACCAGCGCCCGCGCCATGTCGAGTTCAGCAAGGACGGCAAGCGCCTGTGGGCCTCGGCAGAGATCGGCGGCACGGTAACCGTGCTGGATGTAGATTCGCGCCAGGTGCTCAAGGTGCTCAGGTTCGCCATCAAGGGTGTGCACCCGGACAAGGTGCAGCCGGTAGGCGTCAGGCTGACCGACGACGGCAAGTACGCCTTCATCGCCCTCGGCCCGGCCAATCATGTGGCCGTGGTGGATGCCAAGACCTTCGAGATTCTCGACTACCTGCTGGTGGGCCGGCGCGTCTGGCACCTGGCGTTCACCCCGGATCAGAAGCGCCTGCTGACCACCAACGGCGTCAGCGGCGACGTGTCGGTGATCGATGTGGACAGCCTCGAGGTAACCAAGTCGATCAAGGTCGGCCGTTACCCCTGGGGCGTGGTGGTGACGCCATGAATGCACTGGAGGTGAGCGGCGTCGCTTTCGCCTATGGCGCGCGTCAGGCCCTCAGCGGGCTGGACTTCGAGCTGGCGCCGGGACGCTTCGGCGCCCTGCTCGGCCCCAACGGCGCCGGCAAGTCCACCCTGATCGCCCTGCTCACCCGTCTTTACGACCTGCAGCAGGGCGACATCCATATCTTCGGCCACAGCCTGCGCGACGAGCCACGCCAGGCGCTGCGCCAGCTCGGCGTGGTGTTCCAGCAGAGCACGCTGGATCTCGACCTGTCGGTGCAGCAGAACCTCGCCTATCACGCTGCGCTGCATGGCATGCCGCGCCGCGCGGCGCAGGCGCGTATCGAAGAGGAACTGCTGCGCCAGGAGCTGGCCGAGCGCCGCCACGACAAGGTACGCACGCTCAATGGCGGCCACCGCCGCCGCGTGGAGATCGCCCGTGCCCTGCTCCATCAACCGCGCCTGCTGCTGCTCGACGAGGCCAGCGCCGGGCTCGACCCGGCCAGCCGCCTGGCGCTCGGCCGACACGTGCGCAACCTGTGCCGCGAGCAGGGTCTGTGCGTGCTGTGGACGACCCACCTGCTGGACGAGATCGAATCCAGCGATGACCTGCTGATCCTGCATCGTGGCGAGCGCGTGGCCTGGGGCAAGGCCAGCCAGTTCGGCGACGACCTGGCCATCAGCTTCGCCCGCCTGACCGGCGACGAGGCGCTGGGTCGGGGACATGTGCGCGAGGCGCTACGACCGAAACGTGTCGACGACATTGATGATGCTGAAACAGGCCCGGTGCGCACGGCGCACCCTACGCGAGGTGCGCGCTGATGACCGCCTATTGGGAATGCCTGCGCGGCATCGTGCTGCGCGAATGGCTGCGCTTCGTGCTGCAACGCTCGCGCTTTCTCAGCGCTCTGGTGCGCCCGCTGCTGTGGCTGCTGGTGTTCGCCGCCGGCTTTCGCGCCGCACTCGGCATCGCCATCATCGAGCCTTACGACACCTACATCACCTACGACACCTATATCGTCCCGGGCCTGGCCTGCATGATCCTGCTGTTCAATGGCATGCAGGGCTCGCTGTCGATGGTCTACGACCGCGAGATGGGCAGCATGCGCGTGCTGCTCACCAGCCCGCTGCCACGCGCCTTCCTGCTGGTGGCCAAGCTGCTGGCCACCGCGCTGATCTCGCTGCTGCAGGTCTACGCCTTCCTCGCCATCGCCTGGGTGTATGGCGTGCAACCGCCGGCCTGGGGCCTGCTCGCCGCGCTGCCGGCACTGCTGCTGGTGGCGCTGCTGCTCAGTGCGCTGGGTTTGTTGCTGTCCAACGGCATACGGCAACTGGAGAACTTCGCCGGGGTGATGAATTTCGTCATCTTCCCCATGTTCTTCCTGTCGTCGGCGCTGTACCCGCTGTGGAAGATGCGCGAGTCCAGCGAGTGGCTGTACTGGCTGTGCGCGGTCAACCCCTTCACCCATGCGGTGGAGCTGGTGCGCAATGCGCTGTACCTGCGTTTGCACCTTGAAGCGCTGCTGATCTGCGCCGGGCTGACCCTGCTGCTCACCCTGCTTGCCGTGGTCAGTTTCAACCCGCAGCACGCGGCGCTGCGCAAGGCGGGCTAGGCAGAAGGCGGCGTACTGCTTCGCGAGTACGCGACACGCAGACCAAACACGCCCCGTAGGGCGGACTCAGCCGTGTAGGGCGGACTCAGGAGCGCCAGCGAACAGTCCGCCAGGCCATGCCAAGCCTGGCTGAACAACGAAACTCAATCGGCGTATTGCTTCCGAGCGGCCGGCGCACCGTGACGCCCTACCGCTCTACGACGCTCACACCCGCCCTACCAACTGACCACCCTACTACTTTGGTACTGGTTTTCCTCTCCATCGTCGAATTCCCAAGCCTGCGACCATGGCCTGTAATACCCGCACAAGAATAAGTAGAGAACTCGCCATGAAGTACCGTCTGCCTGTGCCTGCAGGCCTGATGCTCGTCTCGCTGCTATTGGCCGGCCTGGCACGTGCCGAATCACTGTTCGACGCCGAAGGCTATCGCAGCGGCCAGTACCGCAGCCCCACCCCGACTCATCTGCAAGGCGTGCAGATTCTCGATACGCCCTCACTGCAGAAGCTGCTTACCGAACGCCCGCAGACTCGCCTGATCGATGTCTATCGCCGCCCCTGGGTGCAGAACCGCTTCGTCGAAGACGCAGCTCACGCCAACCTGCCCGACAGCCTGTGGCTGGCCAACGCCGGCGACGGCAATCTGGGCAGCCTCTGGCAGCGCTATTTCGCTCATTACCTGCAACAGGACAGCCGTGGCGACATGCGCCAGCCCTTCGTGTTCTACTGCCGCTCCGATTGCTGGCTGAGCTGGAATGCCGCGCGCCGCGCCCAGGCCCTGGGCTATCGTGAGTTGTACTGGTATCGCGATGGCATCGATGCCTGGGAACAGGCCGGCCTGCCCCTGGTGCCGGCACAACCTGCCGAGATGCCGCGCGCTTTCCTCACGCCCACCGCCACACCATAATCACGACAACGAGGTGCAAGGCCATGTACAAGATTCTGATTGCCGACGACCATCCGCTGTTTCGTGAAGCCATCCATAACGTCATCGCCGACGGCTTTCCCGGTAGCGAGATCATGGAAACCGCCGACCTGGACAGTGCCCTGGCACTGACCCTGGAGCACGACGACCTGGATCTGATCCTGCTCGACCTGAACATGCCCGGCATGCACGGCCTGGGCGGCCTGATGAACCTGCGCAACGAGGCACCGACCATCCCGGTGGTGATCGTCTCCGCCGAGCAGGACAAACAGGTGGTGCTGCAGGCCATCACCTACGGCGCGGTGGGTTTCATCACCAAGTCCTCGCCACGGGCGCAGATGACCGATGCCATCGGCCAGATCCTCGACGGCAACGTCTACCTGCCACCGGACATCATCCGCACGCAGAAGAGCGGCAACTCGCGCCCGCACCACGACAACCCGAGCATCGCCCCGGAGCTGCTGCAGGCGCTGACGCGCAAGCAACTGCTGGTGCTCGAACGCATGACCAAGGGCGAGTCGAACAAGCAGATCGCCTACAGCCTGGATATCGCCGAAACCACGGTCAAGGCGCATGTCTCGGCCATCCTGCGCAAGCTGGGGGTGCATAACCGGGTGCAGGCGATCCTCTCGGCCGGGGATATCGATTTCACCGCCTACCTGCGGCGCTGAGCGCTGTGCTAAAACGGCGCCTTCCTCATCAGGAGCCGTCTCCATGCTGATCCGCCCCTTCCAACTGGCCGACCAAGCCGCTGTCATCGATCTTTGGCGGCGCTGCGACCTGATCCGCCCCTGGAACGATCCGTTCAAGGACATCCAGCGCAAGCTCGCGGTGCAGCCCGAGCTGTTTCTCGTCGGTGAACTCGACGGCGCCCTGGTGGCCTCGGCCATGGCCGGCTACGAGGGGCATCGCGGCTGGGTCAACTACCTGGCGGTGTGCCCCGACAGGCGCAAGCAAGGCCTGGCCCGGCAACTGATGGCCCATATCGAGGAAAAGATGCTTGCCCTCGGCTGCCCCAAGCTGAGCCTGCTGGTGCGCAATACCAATCAGCAGGCCCTGGTCTTCTACGAACGCCTCGGCTATCAGGCCGATGCTTCGGTAAGCCTGGGCAAGCGTCTGATCAGCGACGAGTGATGGGCTGCCTCATATACGCAACTGGCCCAGGCTCTGCAGCACGCTGGCACCGGTGAACAGCATCAGCACCTGTTCCTCGGCCAGGGCACGAATGGCCTCGCGCCGCTGCGGCTGGCCGATGTAGTCCAGCGACAGCTCGAACAGGTTGCGGCTGATCAGCCCCGACACCTGGCGCACGGTGGTCGCACTGACGGTTCGTGGCAGCAGCTCCAGTTCGAGCACGTCCTCGGCCATGTCGCTGGCAAAATCGTCCATCACTTGGCGCAGCGCCTCGCGCAGCACCGGCGAGGCGCCATGCAATTCGCGTACGCCGATGATGAAGGCCTCGGGGTGCTCGGCGGCAAAGTCGAAGAACAGCTTTACCGTCTCATGGCAGACCCGTCGCCCACGCCCGAGGTCGATGCCCAGCAGCTTGGGCAGCATCGCCCCCTTGTCGCTCACCGCCCGCTGCGCCGCCTCGCGGCGCAGGTCGCGCAGTGGCTGGCGCAACAGCACGTTGATCTCTTCGATGATGGTCAGACCGAGGTCGTCGACATCGCGAAAGTGCCGGTAGAAGGTGTTGGGGTTGAGCCCCGCCTCGCGCGCCAACTCGCGCAGGCCCAGGCTGCTCAGGCTGCGATGGGTCGAGGTAAGGCGTAACGCCGCCTCCAGCAACAGACGCTTGCCAGGTGCGGCCACGGCCCGTTCGCGCAGTGATGTGTCGTCGTCCTGCATGCTGACCCCTACCTAAAGTTGGTTTGTCGATTGGCTGGATTGCCAAGGAGTATACACATGTCTACCTTGGTAGACAGATGTAGACACCCACAATAACGACAAGCAGGAGTCACCCCATGAACGCGTCCGTGTCACCGCTCCCGGCGACCCGCCACTGCAAGATTGCCATTCTCGGCAGCGGTTTTTCCGGCCTTGGCATGGCCATTCGCCTCAAGCAGGAGGGCGAAGAGAATTTCCTGCTGTTCGAGAAAGAGGCCGGCGTCGGCGGCACCTGGCGGGTGAACAACTACCCGGGCTGCGGCTGCGACGTGCAATCGCACCTGTACTCCTTCTCCTTCGAGCCGAACCCGAACTGGACGCGGATGTTCGCCAGGCAGCCGGAAATCAAGGCCTATCTCGAAGGGTGCTGGGAAAAATACCGCCTGCAGGACAAGACTCTGCTGGGCACCGAGGTGGTGGAGATTCGCTGGGACGAGCAGGCCGAGCTGTGGCACCTCAAGGATCGCGCCGGCCAGCGCTACAGTGCGCAGTTCGTGGTGTCCGGCATGGGCGCGCTGTCCACCCCCTCGATCCCCAAGCTCAAGGGCCTGGACAACTTCAGCGGTGAGGTCTTCCACTCGCAGCAGTGGAATCACGACTATGACCTGAGCGGCAAACGCGTGGCGGTGATCGGCACCGGTGCCTCGGCCATTCAGTTCGTGCCGCAGATTCAGAAGCAGGTGGCACGCCTCGACCTTTACCAGCGCACCGCGCCGTGGATCATGCCCAAGCCAGATCGCGCCATCCGCGACGACGAGCGCAGCCGCTTCAAACGCTTCCCATTGGCGCAGAAACTCTGGCGCGGCGCGCTGTACAGCATGCTCGAAAGCCGTGTGATCGCCTTCGCCTTCGCCCCGCGCCTGCTGCGCCTGGCGCAGAACATCGCCAAGCGCTACATCAACAAGCAGATCAAGGATCCGGTGCTGCGCGCCAAGGTCACCCCGGACTACACCATGGGCTGCAAGCGCGTGCTGATCTCCAATGACTACTATCCGGCACTGGTGCAACCCAACGTCGAGGTGATCACCGACGGCATCGCCGAAATCCTGCCCCATGGCGTGCGCACCGCCGACGGCCAGGAGCGCGAGGTGGATGCCATCATCTTCGGCACCGGCTTCACCCCCAGCGACCCGCTGCCGCGCGGCACGGTGTTTGGCCGCGGTGGCGTCGACCTGCTCGACACCTGGCCGGAAGGCCCGGAAGCCTACAAGGGCACCATGACCGCCGGCTTCCCCAACCTGTTCTTCCTCATGGGGCCGAACACCGGCTTGGGCCACAACTCGATGGTGTACATGATCGAGTCGCAGATCCACTACGTGCTCGGCGCCCTGCGCCAGCTCGAAGAAGGCCAGTTGCAGAGCCTGGAACCCAAGCGCGCGGTGCAGGATGCCTTCAACCGCAAGATCCAGGGCGCGGCCCGCAATACCGTGTGGAATGCCGGCGGCTGCATGAGCTGGTACCTGCACCCGGTCAGTGGACGCAACTGCACGGTATGGCCGGGCTTCACCTGGCGCTTCCGCATGCTTACCCGTCACTTCGATGCACCGGCCTACCACTTCAGCCGCAAGAATGCCGCACATCCGGCCCAGAGCAACGCCCTTCGCACCCAGGAAGCCCAGGAGGCCAGCGCATGAAATCCTTCGAGAACAAGGTTGCCGCCATCACCGGTGCTGGCTCCGGCATCGGCCGAGCCCTGGCCTATCACCTGGCGCGCCAGGGTTGCCACTTGGCCCTGTCGGACGTGAACGTCGAAGGCCTGCGCGAAACCGTCGAACAGGCCCGCAAGCTTGGCGTCACCGTCAGTGAAACGCGGGTCGATGTCGCCGACCGTACCGCCGTCGAAGCCTGGGCCGAACAGGTGGTCAGCGAGTTCGGCCGGGTCAACGCCATCTTCAACAACGCCGGCGTGGCCCAGGGTGGCACCGTGGAAGGCAACGACTACGCCGACTACGAGTGGATCATGGGCATCAATTTCTGGGGCGTGGTCAACGGCACCAAGGCCTTCCTGCCACACCTCAAGGCTAGCGGCCAGGGCCACGTTATCAACGTTTCCAGCGTCTTCGGGCTGTTCTCGCAGCCGGGCATGAGCGGCTACAACGCCAGCAAGTTCGCCGTGCGCGGCTTCACCGAATCGCTGCGTCAGGAGCTGGACATGGCCCGCTGCGGCGTATCGGCCAGTTGCGTGCACCCTGGTGGCATCCGCACCAACATCGCCAAGACCGCGCGGATGAACGACAGCCTGGCCAAGGTCACCGGACAGGACGTGGAAAAGGCGCGCCAGCAGTTCAACGACCAGTTGCTGCGCACCACGCCGGAACAGGCGGCCAAGGTCATCGTCAATGGCGTATTGGCCAACAAGCGGCGCATCCTCATCGGCGGCGACGCCCATGCCCTGGACTGGATGCAGCGCAGCATGCCGGCGCTGTACCAGCGCCTGGTCACCTTCAGCATGGGCCTGGCGGCGCGCTTCGCGCCCAAGGGCAAGGGTGCGAGCAAGACACGCGAAGCGACCGAGTAGCACTCTGGCAGCCGCTTGCTCGTTCAGCCAAGTGGTATAGCCTCACAGACTGTGTGAAAACTACTACGCTTGCTCATGCTGCGTTAAAAAACAGCTCAAAATGCTCATTTACAACTCGTAAACTGCGCTTTTTCGCCGTTTTTTGCCTTGCCTGACCTGCGCTCGCTACGTTTTCACACGGTCTGCTCAGGGCCCGTTGGGTAACGGGCCTTTGAAATCTTCACCGTCCCTGGTCGTGATGACCGTGGACGGTGAGGTCTCGACACATGGGTTTCCCCACACATCGCAGACACCCAACACAGCAATACGGGCCAACACAGGCTTGTCCCCTTCGTTTCACCTCCGAGATCCATCCCAAGCACTGGCACATGCTTTGCTTCGCCACAGGGCAAAAGCGTCCTCCAATGGCGGAAAGACGCATTCGACAATGGCGTCGTACCCGTCGGCCGTGACAGGCTGGCAGGACGACGCTTTTTTATGGCCTGGCCTTTCAGGCCACCCCGGATGTCGAGCAGGAACGATGCCCCATGAGTGAACATGACACCCCGCGCAATGACGCCCTGGTCTGGAGCCATGGCAGCGATGCACCGGAAAAGAGCGCCCTGAATATCGGTTTCATGGCCTTGAGCGATTCCGCCTCGGTGATCGTCGCCGCGACTCAGGGCTTTGCCGAAAAGCATGGCCTGAGCCTGCGCCTGCAACGCCAGGCATCCTGGTCTGCCCTGCGTGATCGCCTGGTCAGCGGCGAGCTGGATGCCGCCCACAGCCTCTACGGCCTGATCTATGGCGTGCAACTGGGCCTGGGCGGCGCGCCGGTCACCGACATGGCGGTACTCATGGGGCTGAACCAGAACGGCCAGAGCATCAACCTCTCGCATGGGCTGCAACAGGCGGGCGTGACCAGCAGTGAGGCACTGCGCGAGTACGTGCACCAGCATGAAGCAAAACTCACCTTCGCCCAGACCTTTCCCACCGGCACCCATGCCATGTGGCTGTACTACTGGCTGGCCAGCCAGGGCATCCACCCGCTGCGCGACGTGCGCAGCGTCGTGGTGCCGCCGCCGCAGATGGTCGAGCACCTCAAGGCCAGGCGTATCGACGGTTTCTGCGTCGGTGAGCCGTGGACGGCCAAGGCCGTGGAAGACAATCTCGGCTGCATGCTCACCACCACCCAGGCGATCTGGCCGGACCATCCGGAAAAGGTGCTGGGTTGCACGCGCAGCTTCGTCGAAGAGAACCCCAACACTGCACGGGCCCTGATCAGCGCCGTGCTGGAGGCCAGTCGCTTCATCGACGAAAACGAGGAAAACCGCCGCGGCACGGCGCAACTGCTGAGCAGCAGCGCCTATGTCGACGCGCCGCTGTCGGCGATCCTGCCGCGCTTTCTCGGCCAGTATCAGGACGGCCTCGGCAATGCCTGGCAGGACGCCCATCGCCTGCGTTTCCACGCCGACGGCGCGGTCAACCTGCCCTATCTGTCGGATGCCATGTGGTTCATGACCCAGTTCCGTCGCTGGGGCCTGCTGCGTGACGACCCGGATTACCTGGGAGTGGCCCAGGCGGTTCAGCAACTGCAGATCTATCGCCAGGCGGCGGAGGCACTGGGCATCGCCTGCCCCGAGCCCATGCGCGGTTGCGCCCTGCAGGGCGGCCCCTACTGGGACGGCAGCGATCCGGCCGGTTACGCCCGCAGCTTCGCCCTGCATGCCCTGGCCGACGCGCCAGCGCTCAGCGCCTGATCAGCGGGAGAGCTGCCATGCTGCGTATCCTGCTGATCAACGACACACCGAAAAAGGTCGGCCGCCTCAAGAGCGCCCTGACCGAAGCCGGCTTCGAGGTGATCGACGAGTCCGGCCTGACCATCGACCTGCCGGCGCGGGTGGAAGCCGTGCGCCCCGATGTCATTCTCATCGACACCGAGTCCCCGGGGCGGGACGTGATGGAACAGGTGGTACTGGTCAGCCGTGACCAGCCCCGGCCCATCGTCATGTTCACCGACGAGCACGACCCCGGCGTGATGCGTCAGGCGATCCAGAGCGGTGTCAGCGCCTACATAGTCGAGGGCATTCACGCCCAGCGTCTGCAGCCGATCCTCGACGTGGCCATGGCCCGTTTCGAGAGCGACCAGGCCCTGCGTGCCCAGTTGCAGGCGCGCGAAGCGCAACTGGCCGAACGCAAGCGCATCGAACTGGCCAAGGGCCTGCTGATGAAGATGAAGAGTTGCAACGAGGAAGAGGCCTACACCCTGATGCGCCGCCAGGCCATGAGCCGCCAGCAGAAGCTGATCCAGGTGGCCGAACAGATCATCGCCATGCACGACATGCTGGGAGGCTGAGCGACTGTACCGCCAGAACAGTTCACTGTACCGGTACGGACTGTATCACTCAGGCAACTGTTATGGACGTCTTCGCCGGCGCCTGTGTATGCCCCTCTCCGCGAGCCTCGGCTAGGGTAGATAGCCCCTAGCCGAGGACTCCCACATGAGCGAACACGAACTGCTGGCCGAAGCTGACCGCCGCGCCCTGGCCTATCTGGAAAGCATCGCCACACGCCGGGTGTTTCCCGACTCCGAGGCGATTGCCGCCCTGGGCGCTTTCGACCAGCCGCTGCCGACCCAGGGCAACGACGCCACACAGGTGTTGCGCCAGCTCGATGAGATTGGCTCACCGGCGACGGTGGCAAGCAATGCAGCACGCTACTTCGGCTTCGTCATCGGCGCCACGCTGCCGGCCGCCGCTGCGGCCGAGCGCCTGGTGCTGGCCTGGGATCAATGCGCCTCCTCCTTCGACAACTCGCCCGCCGCCGACCGCATCGAGAAGGCCGCCGCCCGCTGGGTGCTGGAGAGCCTCCGCCTGCCCGCTGCAAGCGCCATCGGCTTCGGCACCAGCGCCACCGCCTGCACCCTCGCCTGCCTCAGCGCCGCCCGCCGCGCCCTGCTCGCGCGCAAGGGCTGGGACTTCGACGGCGACGGTCTGATGGGCGCGCCGGAGGTGCGTGTGGTGGTCTCCGCCAGCGTGCATATCACGGTGCTGAAGGCGTTGCGCATCCTGGGCTTCGGCATCAACCGCCTGCTGCGGGCGCCTGTCGATGAGCAGGGCCGTATCGACCCGGCGCAACTGCCGCCACTGGACGACATGACCGTGCTCTGCCTGCAGGCCGGCGAGGTCAACAGCGGTGAGTTCGACCCCTTCGCCGAGCTCATCCCCCGTGCCCGCGCCGCCGGTGCCTGGACTCACGTGGACGGTGCCTTCGGCCTCTGGGCCCGCGCCAGCTCCGCAGCCGCGCTCACCGAAGGGGTGGAACTGGCCGATAGCTGGACCACCGATGGCCACAAGTGGCTGAATACACCCTACGACGGCGCCATGGCCATCTGCCGCGACGCCGAGGCCCTGGCCACGGCGATGAACAGCGACGCCGCCTACGCCAGCGCCTCCCGCGATGCACAGAAGAACCTCAACCTGGAGTTCTCCCGCCGCGCCCGCGGTGTGGCCATCTGGGCCGCCTTGGCCAGCCTCGGCCGCGATGGCCTGCGCGAGTTGATCGACCGCCACCTGCGCCAGGCAAGTCACCTCGCCGAGCGCCTGCGCAATGCCGGCTATCAGGTGCTCAACCGCGTGGTGCTCAACCAGGTGCTGGTGCGTGCCGACAACGACGAGCAGACCCTGGCCATTCGCCTTGCCGCCCAGGAGTCGGGGGATGTCTGGTTCGGCCCCACCCAGTGGCAGGGGCGCCCGGCTTTCCGCCTCAGCGTATCCTCATGGCGCACCACGGACGCCGACATCGAGCGCCTCGCCGCACTGCTGATCCGCCTCAAGGCCGAGGTTCGCCCCTGAGCCTGGAGCCATGCCTCGTTGCCAGCACGCCACCGGTCACCGCCACGACACAACGGCCGAACCTTCCCTGGATGCGACGAGTCTGTGAAAGGTCTGCCATGAGGCAGACCCCAAACAAGCTTAGGGAAGGCACGTAAGCGTCGAAGGAGAGCGGTCTCGAACGCGGTGCGGCCCGATAACGAGGATGCAAGGCATGCACAGGCTCCAACCGCTCCACCCCGTCCACTCCCGCACCCGCAGCGCCCACTGGCTGGGCCTGCTGGGCTGCCTGCTGCTTGGTGAAGCCCAGGCCGAGCTGTACAAGAACGTCGCCCCGGGCGGCAACTTCGCCCTGGACAACTGGAATCTCACCGTTCCCCAGGATGCAGATGGCGGCACCGAAGGCACCGCGCTCACCGCCCGCCCCGACCAGTTGACCGGCCCCTATGGTTACAAATCGCGCTGGTTCCGCACCGATGCGCAAGATGGCGCCATGACCTTCTGGACACCCATCAATGGCGCCACGGCAGGCGGCTCCAGCAGCCCGCGCGCGGAACTGCGCGAGATGCTCGACCCCAGTAACCTGTCCATGACCTGGAGCGGCGCGGGCGAGTCGGTACAGGACGCCATGCTCAAGGTGATGCAGGTTCCGCGCGACGGCATCGTCATCGTCGGCCAGGTTCATGGCTACCGCAGCGCGCCCCTGATCATGGTCTATTACCGTTACGATGCCGCTCGCCAGACCGGGCGGGTCATCGCCAAGCTGCAGGGACTGCCGGAACAAGGGCCACCCTTTACCACCCATACCCTGGCCAACGACATCGATCTGGGCGAAACCTTCAGTTATCAGATGAGGGTCAGCAAGAACGTGGCGACGGCCTCGGTCAATGGCGGGCCAAGCGCCCGCATGCCTTTGGATCCGGCCTGGAACGATCACACCTTCTACTTCAAGGCCGGCGCCTACCTGCACATGCATGGCGACAGCGCCAGCGAAGGTGCACGGGTCAAGTTCTATCGCCTGGCTGCCAGCCACCCCAATGATGGGCTTGCGATCACCAGCACTGCAGCCCTGCCCAACGCCCGGGCTGGCCAAGCCTATGAAGCCCGCCTCAGCAGCAGCGGCGGCCGTGGTGGAGCCACCTGGCGCCTGGTCAGCGGCCATCCACCCGCCGGCATACAGCTATCCCGCGACGGCACGATCAGCGGCACCCCTCAGCTTTCGACCGTCTCCGCCAGGGCGCACTGGTTCGTGGCCCAGGTACGCGATGCGAACGGCAATACCCTGCACAAGAAGTTCTCCATCCTGGTCGGAGACTGAGCAACGCCATATGGTCCGGCCCGCCTCTTTGGCCGGGCCGCCCTGCTGCATGTGAAACAAGCCACCGCTCCACTTGCAGCTTGGCGCTTGAAGCTTGCAGCTAAAAAGGCTTATCTTCGCCGTCGGTCACAGCAGTGGCCAACGTCGCTCGGACGGTTCCGGGCGCTTACGTACCCCGAGGAAATCATGGCCGACAACGCCAAGCGCCGCTTTGCGCGCATCGATCGTCTCCCCCCTTACGTCTTCAATATCACCGCCGAACTGAAGATGGCTGCACGCCGTCGCGGTGAAGACATCATCGACTTCTCCATGGGCAACCCCGACGGGGCGACGCCGCCGCATATTGTCGAAAAGCTGGTGCAGGTCGCCCAGCGTGAAGACACCCATGGCTACTCCACTTCCCGTGGTATTCCGCGCCTGCGCCGCGCCATCTCGCATTGGTACAAGAATCGCTACGAGGTGGAGATCGACCCGGAAAGCGAAGCCATCGTCACCATCGGCTCCAAGGAAGGCCTGGCACACCTGATGCTGGCCACCCTGGATCATGGCGATACCGTGCTGGTGCCCAACCCCAGCTACCCCATCCATATCTATGGTGCGGTCATCGCCGGTGCCCAGGTGCGCTCGGTGCCACTGGTGCCCGGCGTGGACTTCTTCAACGAGCTGGAACGCGCCATCCGCGAATCGATCCCCAAGCCGAAGATGATGATTCTGGGCTTCCCTTCCAACCCCACCGCACAGTGCGTGGAGCTGGACTTCTTCGAGCGCGTGGTGGCCCTGGCCAAGCAGTACGACGTGCTGGTGGTACACGACCTGGCCTATGCCGATATCGTCTACGACGGCTGGAAGGCTCCCTCGATCATGCAGGTGCCGGGCGCCAAGGACATCGCGGTGGAGTTCTTCACCCTGTCCAAGAGCTACAACATGGCCGGCTGGCGCATCGGCTTCATGGTCGGCAACCCGGAACTGGTCAGCGCCCTGGCTCGGATCAAGAGCTACCACGATTACGGCACCTTCACTCCGCTGCAGGTGGCCGCCATCGCGGCTCTGGAAGGCGACCAGCAGTGCGTACGCGACATCGCCGAGCAATACCGTCAACGCCGCAACCTGCTGGTCAAGGGCCTGCACGAGATCGGCTGGATGGTGGAAAAACCCAAGGCGTCGATGTACGTCTGGGCCAGGATTCCCGAGGCCTACGCGCACCTGGGCTCGCTGGAGTTCGCCAAGAAGCTGCTGGCCGAGGCCAAGGTCTGCGTATCACCCGGGCTGGGCTTCGGCGACTATGGCGATGACCACGTTCGTTTCGCCCTGATCGAGAACCAGGATCGTACCCGTCAGGCACTGCGCGGCATCAAGGCCATGTTCAGGGCCGATGGCCTGCTGCCGGCGAAGAAGGCCAAGGCCGAGCAGGAGTGAAGCAAGGGCGTCAGCCATGGCGCCCGTTCTGCTGCCGTTTCGTTCGCGACCGCGAGTGAAACGGCAACAGGCTCATCAACTGGAATAATCCAGCGCCGTCCAGTTACGGCTCAGCCCCTGCGACAACACGCATTGCGGGCTATCCAGTTCCTGATTGTGCAGCAGCGTGGTATCCCCTTCCGCTTCGCCATGTCGCTCGGTGAGCCACTGCAATTTGCCGCAATTGGGGGTTTCGATCACATAGCTGGCCGCGATGCTGGAGTGATGCCCTGGCAGATGGATCACATCCAGCACACGCCCCGCCTCCTCCACGCGCCGCCCGTCGGAAACCAGCACGGCCCAGGCCTGTTCGCCGTCGATCACCAGGTAGGCGCCATTGGCCTGCGGCCGCTCCATCTGCGGCTGCGCACAACCGCCGAGCAGGGCCAATAGCACAACCGTCACAAGTATCTGTTGCATTGCTCACTCTCCTTTACCAGAACGCCCGTCAGGGGGATTGGGCGGGTGGATGTCGCTGCGATGGCCTAACTATTACGCGATACTGTTTATTTGTACAGTACTTTTCGTATAGGCTTGCAACCACTGATAAACGAGCAAGGCACAGGAGCATCATCATGCTGGACGTACTGCAAGTGAAACATCAGGTCAATCGCATGCCGCTGGAGCGCGTGCGCACCATGGTCGACGAGCTGCAGCGTGAAGGCCTGGTGATGGAGGGCCGCACCCCCTTCAATCGCACCCATTTCAACACCTGCTTCGCCGAAATCGAGGCGCTGCTGCAACGCGCCGGCTATCACCGGCAACTGGATGTGGTCGGCTATCAGGGCCTGGCCTATGCCCTGTTCGATCCGGCCCGCTGGGAGGCCGTCGAGGTGCTGCGCTGGCTGCGCGATTTCGTCGAGATGAAGCAGCAGCAGCCCTGCCACTGACCCAGGACCAGCGCTCCGAAATTGGCCACTGATCAGCCTGCTGCACGGTCTTTGGGCAATGCCTGGCGGCAGCGCGCGCTGGCCCGCCTGCTGCGTTATCCAGCTATATCCTTGAAAGATATGGAGATATCCGCACTGCACAGAAACCTGGCAAACGCCTTGCTAAGGGAACCTCGACCACGTTCCTGATCGCCAACGGCGGTGATTCGGACACACCGACAAAGACGTCAAAGGCTGCTCGTTGCCCACCGGCAACAGGCTGTCTGCGACGTCTTTTTTCGTTTCTGTCAGTCGAGGAATTGCCATGCTCCATCGTCTATCGCTCCATCGCCGCCTGTCACTGCTGGGTCTTGCTCTCGGCCTGCTGGCGGCGCCGTCGCTGTACGCCGCCGAGCCGGAGAAAGTCGAGCTGAAACTGGGTTTCATCAAACTGACCGACATGGCGCCACTGGCCATCGCCTATGAGAAGGGCTACTTCGAGGATGAGGGGCTGTATGTCACCCTCGAGGCACAGGCCAACTGGAAGGTGCTGCTCGACCGGGTGATCGACGGCGAGCTGGACGGTGCGCACATGCTCTCCGGCCAGCCACTGGGCGCGACCATCGGCTTCGGCACCAAGGCCGATGTGGTGACGGCCTTCACCATGGATCTCAACGGCAACGCCATCACCGTTTCCAACGATGTCTGGCAGGCGATGAAGCCCCATCTGCCCATGGCCGATGGCAAGCCCGTGCACCCGATCAAGGCCGATGCGCTCAAGCCGGTGATCGAGCAATACGCCGCCGCCGGCAAGCCGTTCAACATGGGCATGGTGTTCCCGGTGTCGACACACAACTACGAGCTGCGCTACTGGCTCGCCGCCGGGGGGATCAAGCCTGGCTACTATGCGCCGGGCAAGGGCGACATCAGCGGCCAGATCGATGCCCAGGTGCTGCTCTCGGTCACCCCGCCGCCGCAGATGCCGGCGACGCTGGAAGCCGGCACCATCAGCGGCTACAGCGTCGGCGAGCCGTGGAACCAGGCGGCGGTGTTCAAGGGCATCGGCGTCCCCGTGGTGGCCGACTACGAAATTCGCAAGAACATGTCGGAGAAGGTCTTCGGCGTTTCCCGGAGCTGGGCCGAGGCCAACCCGGAAACTCACAAGCGCCTGGTCAAGGCGCTGATCCGCGCCGGCAAGTGGCTGGATGCCGACGGCAACGCCAACCGCGCCGAAGCCGTGGAAATTCTTTCCCGCCCGGAATACGTCGGTGCCGATGCCAAGGTCATTGCCAACTCCATGACCGGCACCTTCGAGTTCGAGAAAGGCGACAAGCGTGAAGTCCCCGACTTCAACGTGTTCTTCCGCTACCACGCCACCTACCCCTACTACTCCGACGCCATCTGGTACCTGACGCAGATGCGCCGCTGGGGGCAGATCGCCGAGGCCAAGCCGGACGACTGGTACGTGGCAACCGCCAAGCGCGTGTTCCTCCCGGACATTTACCGCCAGGCCGCCGCCGAACTGATCGCCGAAGGCAAGGCCGAGCCGAGCGACTTCCCCCCGGCCGATGAGGATGGCTTCCGCGAACCGCTGGCCGACACCATCGACGGCGTGGTCTACGACGGCCACAAGCCCAATGCCTATCTGGAGCAGTTCAGCATTGGCCTGAAGGGCGACAGCACGCTCTGACCGTCCACACCCACCTAAGGGCCGCGCCCTGTCGCGGCCTCGCAACCGAACCGAGGACAGGACGATGAGCAACCCGAACGTCGCCACGCCGATCCAGCAGACCCTCAAGATGGCGCGCCATAGCGCCCTGCTCAAACGCCTGGCCAGCGGCCTGATTCTGCCGGCGCTGGGCATTGCCCTGTTCCTGCTGTGCTGGCAGGGCCTGGCCAATCATATCCAGACCAGCCTCGGCCAGTTTCCTGGCCCGGTACAGGTCAGCGAACAGTTCTCCGGGCTGATCGCTGCCCACCAGCGTGAACAGGACAAGGCTGCCGCCTTCTACCAACGCCAGGAAGAGCGTAACGCCAAGCGCCTGGCCGCCGACCCCGGCGCCAAGGTGACCATTCGCCCCTATACCGGCAAGCCGACCTTCTTCGAGCAGATCTTCACCAGCCTCTACACGGTAACGGCCGGCTTTTTCATCGCCTCGCTGCTGGCCATCCCCCTGGGTATCGTCTGCGGCCTGAGCAAATCGCTGTACAGCGCCTTGAACCCGCTGATCCAGGTGTTCAAGCCAGTCTCGCCGCTGGCCTGGCTGCCGCTGGTGACCATGCTGGTCAGCGCCCTGTACGTCAGTGACGACCCACTGTTCGCCAAGTCCTTCCTCACCTCGGCCTTCACCGTGGCGCTGTGCTGCCTGTGGCCGACGGTGATCAATACCACGGTGGGCGTGGCCAGCATCGACCAGGATCTCAACAACGTCAGCAAGGTGCTGCGCCTGTCACCGCTGACCCATGTGCGGCGCATCGTGCTGCCGGCAGCGCTGCCGATGATCTTCACCGGCCTGCGCCTGTCCCTGGCCACCGGCTGGATGGTGCTGATCGCCGCCGAGATGCTGGCGCAGAACCCGGGCCTGGGCAAATTCATCTGGGACGAGTTCCAGAACGGCAGCTCCAACTCCCTCGGCCGGATCATGGTGGCGGTGATCGTCATCGGCCTGATCGGCTTCGCCCTCGACCGTCTGATGCTTGTGCTCCAGCGCCTGTTCAGCTGGGACAAGAACGCCGTACTGCGCTGATCAGGAGAATCATCATGAGCAATGCCTACCTCGAACTGACCAACGTCGGCATCGACTTCCCCACCGACAAGGGGCTGTTCTGCGCCTTGCAGAACGTCAACCTGAAACTGGCCAAGGGCGAGTTCGTCTCGCTGATCGGTCACTCCGGCTGCGGCAAGTCCACGGTGCTGAACATCGTCGCCGGGCTCTATCAGGCCACGGCCGGCGGCATCATCCTCGATGGCCGCGAGGTCAACGAGCCCGGCCCGGAGCGCGCCGTGGTGTTCCAGAACCACAGCCTGCTGCCCTGGCTGAGTTGCTACGAGAACGTCGAGCTGGCGGTGCGCCAGGTGTTCCGTGGGCGCAAGAGCCGCGCCGAGATGCGCGACTGGATCGAACACAACCTGGCTCTGGTGCACATGACCCATGCCCGCGACAAGCGCCCCGGGGAAATCTCCGGCGGCATGAAGCAGCGCATCGGCATCGCCCGCGCCCTGGCCATGCAGCCCAAGGTGCTGCTGATGGACGAGCCGTTCGGCGCGCTCGACGCCCTCACCCGCGCCCACCTGCAGGACTCGCTGATGGAGATTCACGCCGAACTGGGCAACACGGTGATCATGATTACCCATGATGTCGACGAAGCCGTGTTGCTCTCCGATCGCATCGTGATGATGAGCAACGGCCCGGCGGCCACGGTGGGCGACATCCTCAAGGTCGATCTCGAGCGGCCGCGCCAACGCATGGAATTGGCTCATGACAGCCGCTATCACGCCTACCGGGCTGCGGTACTGGAGTTCCTCTACCAGCGTCAGCAGCGCCCGGCGGCCTGAATCGGCGACACCGCTGCGGCTCCTCGGCCGTAGCGGTGGAACCAATCGCTTCGCTTGCACACGAACAGGAACCCATAACCACCAGGCAGGTACCCCCGTGCTAGACCTCTCCACCTGGAATCTGTCGATTCCCACCGAGCCGACGCCCACCACGATCACCACCCAGCGCCTGAACAACGGCTATCAGAGCCGTTACTTTCGGCGCAACGACGATGGCAGTGTGACTTTCTGGGTGCCCGTCACCGGCTCCACCACCGAAGACGCCCGCTATCCACGCAGCGAACTGCGCGAGACCCAGCGCGACGGCAGCCTCGATAACTGGCAGCACGCCAGCTCGGACAGCTACCTCAGTGCGGTGCTGCAGGTCGAGCAGGTGCCCAGCAAGGGCAAGGTGGTGATCGGCCAGGTGCACAGCACCGACGTACCGGGCAGCCAGAACGACCCCCTGCTCAAGCTGCAATATCACTACCTCCGTGGCGTCGGCCGGGTCGAGCTGCTGTTGCGGATACGGCCTGGCGACAAGGACGTCAGGAACATTCTGCTGGCCGATAACGTGCAGCTCGGTGAACGCTTCGGCTACGACCTGCGCGTCACCCCCAGTGGCCGTATCGGCGTCAGCGTGGCCAGCGTCGATGGCGATGAAGGCACGCTGTACCGCCAGCTCAGCAGCCGCTGGAGCACCCAGAGCCTGTATTTCAAGGCCGGCGCCTATGTGCAGGACAATTACGGGCCTGACAACGAAGGCGGCCGCGTCACCTTCTTTCATCTCAACAGCCTGCACCGCTAGGGTCTGTTGCCATTGCGCGGCAAAGAAACGGCGACCAACCCTGACGTTTTCTGCGTGATTCTTGCACCTCTGCCTGCGGAGCCTGACCAGGCCCTATTCAATTGCAGCAAGTGGAGGATTGCACATGACCGAGAGCTGCCGTCGCGCCCGTCGAGCCGGGCTGCTGAGTACCCTGCTCGCCTTCGCCGTGCTCGCCCTGCCCTTGCCGACGCACGCCGCCGGGCAGTTCGCCCCGTTGCGGTGCATGGATGTCGGCAGCGCCTCTTTTTGCATCAGCCTCCAGGGGGCGGCACAACCTTGAGGCCTCAGCCCTTGGGCATTGTCGTGCTTGGCGCAGCTCTTGCTTGAGCCTTCGCCAAGGTAGCCAACGGCGGCCACCTCCCTCACGACAAAGACGTCGCTTCACCTCGCCTTGATGGCCCGAGGTCGAGCGACGTTTTTTTTCGTGTTCGCCCCAGTGTCCGGGGCCGGTGCAGGCGTCGCGATCCGAGCCGCACTGCAATCGCTCAACCCTGCTGCGGCCCTGGCCGCTGGGCTCTGCACCACGAGTGCGGGGCATCCCCGGCAGGCGCGGCCGCCGTGTCCACGACCACGGTTCGTCGTGCCCTGTCGGGTTCCTTCTCGCTGATGAGGTGATCGATGAATACGAGTTTCTGGAAAGCCGGCCACGCCCCCACCCTGTTCGCCGCCTTTCTCTATTTCGACCTGAGTTTCATGGTCTGGTACCTGCTCGGCCCACTGGCGGTGCAGATCGCCACCGACCTCGAACTCAACGTCCAGCAGCGCGGCCTGATGGTGGCCACGCCGATTCTGGCAGGCGCAGTGCTGCGCCTGCTGATGGGCTTTCTCGCTGATCGCCTGTCGCCGAAAAGCGCCGGCCTGCTCGGCCAGACGGTGGTCATCGTCGCGCTATTCAGCGCCTGGCGCATCGGCATCGGCAGCTATGAACAGGCCCTGCTGCTGGGCCTGTTCCTCGGCTTCGCCGGGGCCGCTTTCGCGGTGGCCCTGCCGCTGGCTTCGCAGTGGTACCCGCCACAGCATCAGGGCAAGGCCATGGGCATTGCCGGCGCGGGCAATTCCGGCACAGTGCTGGCGGCGCTGTTCGCCCCGGGCCTGGCCGCACTGTTCGGCTGGCAGAACGTATTCGGCTGGGCGCTGATCCCACTGCTGGCGACCCTGGTGATCTTCGCCCTGGTGGCCAGGAACGCACCCGAGCGCCCCAAGCCCAAGGCCTTCGCCGACTATCTCAAGGCGCTGGGTGACCGTGACAGCTGGTGGTTCATGTTCTTCTACAGCATCACCTTCGGCGGCTTCATCGGCCTGGCCAGCGCCCTGCCCGGCTACTTCAGCGACCAGTACGGGCTGAACCCGGTCACCGCCGGCTACTACACCGCCGCCTGCGTCTTCGCCGGCAGCCTGTTGCGCCCGCTCGGCGGTGCCCTGGCCGACCGCATCGGCGGCATTCGCAGCCTGCTGATGATGTACGGCATCGCTTCGCTGTGCATTGCCATCGTCGGCTTCAACCTGCCCAGCTCCAGTGCAGCGCTGGCCTTGTTCGTCACGGCGATGCTGGGGCTGGGCGCCGGCAATGGCGCGGTGTTCCAGTTGGTGCCGCAGCGTTTCCGTGCGGAAATCGGCGTGATGACGGGGCTGATCGGCATGGCCGGCGGTATCGGCGGTTTCCTTCTCGCCGCCGGCCTCGGCGCCATCAAGCAGCACACCGGGGACTACCAGCTCGGCCTGTGGCTGTTCGCCAGCCTCGGTGTGCTGGCCTGGGTCGGCCTGCACGGGGTCAAGCAACGCTGGCGCACCACCTGGGGCAGCGCAGCGGTCAGCGCCGCACGGGTGTGATCGCATCCTTGGTGATTCATCTATCGTAGGGTGCGCTATACGCACCAGCGCTCCATCATTGGGCCCGGTGCGCACGGCGCACCCTACGATCCGCAGCGCCTACCCAATCAACCATTTGCGGAAACCACCCCATGGCCCTGCAACTGAGCATCGGCGAAGCCAGCGCCACCGGCCCGCGCAGCGAGAACCAGGACGCCCTGCGCGTGGTCACCCCGGCGCCGGCTCTGGCCGCCAGCCGGGGCTACCTGCTGGGTCTGGCCGATGGCGTCAGCCAGTGCGCCGACGGCGGCCTGGCCGCTCGCGCCACCTTGCAGGCACTGGCGCTGGATTACTACGCCACCCCGGAAACCTGGCCGGTGCAGCACAGCCTGGATCGCCTGCTCACCGCACACAACCGCTGGCTGCAGGCCAACGGCGGTGGCCAACCCCTGCTCACCACCCTCACCGCTCTGGTGCTGCGCGGGCGGCGCTTTACCCTGGCGCATATCGGCGACAGCCGCGCCTACCTCTGGCGCGACGGCCAGCTCATACGCCTGACCGAGGATCACGTCTGGGAACAGCCGGGCATGCAGCATGTGCTCAAGCGCGCCATGGGCCTCGACCAGCACCTGGTTGTGGATTACCGCGAAGGTGAATTGCAGAGCGACGACCGCTTTCTGCTGATCAGCGATGGCGTCTGGAGTGCGCTCAGCGACGCGCGTATCGCTCAGTTGCTGCAGAGCAGCAATGATGTCCAAGGCCTATGCCAGGCGCTGATCACCGAAGCGCACCGCGCCGGTAGCCAGGACAACGCCAGCGCGCTGCTGGTGCAGGTCGAACGCCTGCCCGAAGAAGCGGCACTGGCCGATACCCTGGCGCAGTTGGCGCACTGGCCGTTGCCACCGCGCCTGCGTGCCGGGCAGCACTTCGAGGGTTGGTTGGTCGAAGGGCTGCTGGGCGAGTCGCGCCAGTCGCTGATCTATCGGGTCAGCGATGCGCATGGCCAGCCCTGGCTGCTCAAGACCCTGCCCGCCAGCCGCGCCAGCGAAGAACAGGCTGGCCCGGCACTGCTGCAGGAAGAATGGCTGCTGCGCCGCGTCGCCGGTCGCCACTTTCCCGAAGTGCACGCCCTGCCACAACGCCAGCATCTCTATTACGTACAGCGCGAATACAAGGGACAAACTCTGGAGGCATGCCTACGCCAGAGCGGCCCGCTGAGCCTGGCGCAGTGGCAGGATCTGGCGCCACGCCTGATCAAGGCCCTGGGGCTACTGCACCGGCGCAATATCGTCCACCGCGATATCAAGCCGGAGAACCTGCTGCTCGGCGACGACGGCGAGCTGCGCGTACTCGACTTCGGCCTGGCCTACTGCCCAGGCCTGAGCCACGACGAGGCCCATAGCCTGCCCGGCACACCCAGCTATATCGCTCCGGAAGCCTTCGTCGGCAGCCCGCCCAACCCACAGCATGATCTTTACGCCGCCGGCGTGACGCTCTATCACCTGCTGTGCGGGCACTATCCCCATGGCGAGGTCGAAGCCTTCCAGCGCCCGCGTTTCACCCACCCCGTGCCGGTCAGCCGCTACCGCCCGGACATCCCGACCTGGCTCGACGAACTGCTCGCACGCGCCGTCGCCGCCAACCCGGAACAGCGTTTCGAGACCGCCGAAGAATGGCTGCTGGCACTGGACATGGGCGAGCGCAGATCGCTCGACAAACGCCCACGGCCATTGCTGGAACGCGAGCCACTGCTGGTCTGGCGCACGGTGGCATTGCTATCGCTGCTCATCAATCTGCTGCTGGCGGTACTGCTGCTCAAGTAATGCATGCACCAAGGCGAGGCATGACGCCCTTTTACGATGCATCGAGCGCGCAGAAATCCATTGAAAAACGGCCTGAGCGCCAGGAAACGGGGCTTTCGACGAGTTGGCACAAGCGCTGCATTGAGATCCGTACAAGCTGAACAAAAGTGCCCCCTTCAACGAAGAAGGTGGCGCTCCCCGAGAGAACGGGAACTGGACAAAGGCGTCCTCGCTAGGTGACTAGCGGGACGCCTTTTTTGTTTTCTGGTTCGCCATTGCTGGCGACCTCGCTCAGAGCCGTCGCGGCGCGAGATCGCACCCGACAACCTTTTACCGTGATCAACGATTCAGGAGACAGCCGGCATGCAGAAACTCAAGCTGGTGATGATCGGCAACGGCATGGCAGGTGTGCGCACCCTCGAAGAGCTGCTCAAGCTCGCCCCCGATCTTTATGACATCACGGTGTTCGGCGCCGAGCCGCACCCCAACTACAACCGTATCCTGCTTTCGCCAGTGCTGGCTGGCGAGCAGACGTTCGAGGAGATCGTCCTCAACGACCTCAACTGGTACGCCGACAACGGCATCAAGCTGCTGCTCGGGCGCAAGGTGGTGAAGATCGACCGCAAGGCACGCCGGGTGATCGCCGATGACGGTAGCGAGGCCGAGTACGACCGCCTGCTGATCGCCACCGGTTCCACGCCCTTTATCCTGCCGATTCCGGGCAAGGATCTGGATGGCGTGATCGGCTACCGCGACATCGCCGACACCCAGACCATGATGGACACTGCCAAGACCCACAAGCATGCGGTGGTCATCGGTGGCGGCCTGCTCGGCCTGGAAGCGGCCAACGGCCTCAAGTTGCGCGGCATGGACGTGACCGTGGTGCACCTCGGCGACTGGCTGCTGGAGCGTCAGCTCGACCGCACCGCCGGTGAGCTGCTGCAGAAATCGCTGGAAGACCGCGGCCTCAAGTTCCTCCTGCCCAAGCAAACCGCCGAGCTGCTGGACAACGGCGAGGGCCGTGTGTGTGCGGTGAAGTTCAAGGACGGCGAGGTGATCCCGGCCGATCTGGTGGTGATGGCCGCCGGCATCCGCCCCAACACCGAACTGGCCGAAAGCGCCGGCATCGCCTGCAACCGTGGCATTCTGGTCAACGACACCCTGCAGACCTATGACCCGCGCGTCTACGCCATCGGCGAATGCGCCAGCCACCGGGGCATCGCCTACGGTCTGGTGGCGCCGCTGTTCGAGCAGGCCAAGGTCTGCGCCAACCACCTGGCCCAGCTCGGCTTCTCCCGCTACCAGGGCTCGGTAACCTCCACCAAGCTCAAGGTCACCGGCATCGACCTGTTCTCCGCTGGCGAATTCATGGGCGGCGAGGGAACGGAAACGATAACGCTGTCCGACCCCATCGGCGGCGTATACAAGAAACTGGTGATCAAGGACGACGTGCTGGTCGGCGCCTGCCTGTACGGCGACACCGCCGACGGTGGCTGGTATTTCCGGCAGATCCGCGAGAATCACAACGTCAGCGAGATTCGCGACCATTTGATGTTCGGCGAAGGCGCCATCGGCGACGTCGGCCACCAGGGCGCCGACAAGACCGCCAACATGCCCGACAGCATGGAAGTCTGCGGCTGCAATGGCGTGTGCAAGGGCACCATCGTCAAGGCCATCCAGGAAAACGGCCTGTTCTCCGTCGACGAGGTGAAGAAGCACACCAAGGCCGCCAGTTCCTGCGGCTCCTGCGCCGGCCTGGTGGAGCAGATCCTGATCAGCACCGTCGGCGGTGCGGCGGACGTCAAACCCAAGAGCGAAAAGGCCATCTGCGGCTGTTCCGACCTCAATCATGGGCAGATCCGCAAGGCTATCCGTGAACAGCACCTGACCTCCATGGCGCAGACCATGGAATACCTCAACTGGAGCACGCCCAACGGCTGCGCCACCTGCCGCCCGGCACTGAACTACTACCTGATTTCCACCTGGCCGGGCGAAGCGCAGGACGACCCGCAGTCGCGCCTGATCAACGAACGCGCCCACGCCAATATCCAGAAGGACGGCACCTACTCGGTGGTACCGCGCATGTGGGGCGGCGTGACCAACCCGTCGGAACTGCGCCGTATCGCCGATGTGGCCGACAAGTACCAGGTGCCCATGGTCAAGGTCACCGGCGGCCAGCGCATCGACCTGCTGGGCATCAAGAAGGAAGACCTGCCGGCGGTGTGGAAGGAGCTGGACATGCCCTCCGGCCACGCCTATGGCAAATCCATCCGCACCGTGAAGACCTGTGTGGGCAGCGAGTTCTGCCGCTTCGGCACGCAAAACTCCACCCAACTGGGCATCGATCTGGAACATGACCTGTTCAACATGTGGTCGCCGCACAAGGTCAAGCTGGCGGTGTCCGGCTGCCCGCGCAACTGCGCCGAGGCCGGCATCAAGGACGTCGGCATCATCGGCGTGGACTCCGGCTTCGAGATCTACATTGGCGGCAACGGTGGCATCAAGACCGAGGTGGCCGAGTTCTTCGTCAAGGTCAAGACCGCCGAAGAGGTGCGCGAATACAACGCTGCCTTCCTCCAGCTCTACCGCGAGGAAGCCTTCTACCTCGAACGCACCGTGCACTACCTGCAGCGTGTCGGCATGGAGCACATCAAGAAGGCGGTGATCGACGACGAAGCCAACCGCAAGGCCTTGGCTGCACGCCTGCACTATGCCCTGTCGTTCGAGCAGGATCCGTGGAAGCAGCGCATCGAAACGCCGCAACTGAAGAAGGAATTCGACACCATCAAGGTCGTGCAGCTCGAGGAGGCCACGGTATGAACTGGCTGGATATCTGCGCCCTGGACGAGATCAACCCGCTGGGCTCGCGCATCGTCGCAGGCCCCAAGGGCGATATCGCCATCTTCCGCACCGGCGACGATCAGGTCTTCGCCCTTGACGACCGCTGCCCGCACAAGGGCGGCCCGCTGTCCCAGGGGCTGATCTACGGCAAGCGCGTGGCCTGCCCGCTGCACAACTGGCAGATCGAGCTGGACAGCGGCACAGCCGTGGCGCCGGACGTCGGCTGTGCCCATCGGCACCATGCCAAGGTGGAAAGTGGCCGCGTGTTACTGGCCTTCGCCTAACGCAGTGTGGGAGGGGCTTTAGCCGCGACGCCCTCCCACTCTTTTCTCGCAGGAACCACGAACATGGCCAGCCCCACGCAAATCACCGCCTCCACCTGCTGCTACTGCGGCGTCGGCTGCGGCGTGCTGATCGAGCACGACGGCGAGCGGATTCTCGGCGTCGCCGGCGACCCCAGCCACCCGGCCAACTTCGGCAAGCTGTGTAGCAAGGGCTCGACCTTGCATCTGACCGGCGATCTCGACGCCCGCGGTCTCTACCCCGAGCTGCGCCTGGGCAAGGGCCTGGCCCGCACCCGCACGGACTGGGACAGCGCCCTGGATCACGCCGCCGCGGTGTTCGCCGAGACCATCCGCGAACACGGCCCGGACAGCGTCGCCTTCTACATTTCCGGGCAACTGCTGACCGAGGACTACTACGCCTTCAACAAGCTGGCCCGCGCCCTGGTCGGCACCCACAACATTGACTCCAACTCGCGTCTATGCATGTCCAGCGCGGTAGTGGGCTACAAACGCAGCCTCGGCGCCGACGCACCGCCCTGCTCCTACGAAGACATCGAACTGAGCGACTGCCTGCTGATCGTCGGCTCCAACATGGCCTACGCCCACCCGGTGCTGTTCCGTCGCCTGGAGGAAGCCAAGGCGCGCCGGCCAGACATGAAGGTCATGGTGGTCGACCCACGGCGCACCGACACCTGCGAACTGGCCGACCTGCACCTGGCGATCCTGCCCGGCACCGATGTCGCCCTGTTCCACGGCATCCTGCATATCCTGCTCTGGGAAGGCTGGATCGACCGCGCCTATATCGATGCCCACACCGAGGGCTTCGAGGCACTGAAGGATCTGGTGCGCGACTACAGCCCCGCTGCCGTCGCGGAAATCTGCGGCATCAGCCGTGAGGCGCTGCAGACCTGCGCGCAATGGATCGGCCAGGCGCCCAGCTTTCTCTCGCTGTGGTGCATGGGGCTGAATCAGTCCAGCGCAGGCAGCGCCAAGAACAGCGCGCTGATCAACCTGCACCTGGCCACCGGGCAGATCGGCAAACCCGGTGCTGGCCCCTTCTCCCTGACCGGCCAGCCCAACGCCATGGGCGGCCGCGAAACCGGCAGCCTGAGCAACCTGCTCCCCGGCCATCGCGAAGCCAGCGACCCCGAGCACAGCGCCGAAGTCGCTGTCTACTGGGGTATCGATGCTCTACCGGAGACGCCCGGCCTGTCCGCTATCGAACTCTTCGATGCGGTGCATGAAGGGCGTATCAAGGCGTTGTGGATCGCCTGCACCAACCCGGCACAATCGCTGCCGAACCAGCACAAGGTGCACGAAGCCCTGGCCGCCTGCCCCTTCGTGGTGGTGCAGGAGGCCTTCTTCACCACCGAGACCTGCCGCTACGCCGACCTGCTGCTGCCCGCCGCCAGTTGGGGCGAGAAGGAAGGCACGGTGACCAACTCCGAGCGCCGCGTCAGCCATGTGCGCCCGGCCGTGCCAGCGCCCGCAGAGGCCCGGCCCGATTGGTCGATCACCTGCGATTTCGCCCGTCGCCTGGAACCCCTGCTCCGCCCCGGCCTGCCCAGCCTGTTCGACTTCCCCAGCAGCGAAGCGCTGTTCGAGGAATACAAGCACCTGACCGCCCAGCGCGACCTCGACCTCTCGGGGCTGAGCTACGCGCTGCTCGATGATCAAGGTTCCCAACAATGGCCGTTCCCCGCCGGTGCGCGCCAGGGCACCGAGCGCCTCTATGGCGACGGCCGCTTCCCCACCGCCAGCGGGCGCGCGCAGTTCCTCGCCGAGCCCTACCGAGCGCCTAAGGAGCGCCGTGAGGCGCGCTACTCGCTGATCCTCAACACCGGCCGCCTGCGCGACCAATGGCATGGCATGAGCCGCACCGGTACGGCCGCGCAACTGTTCGGCCACGTCGAAGGGCCGTTGCTGGGTCTACACCCGGATGAATTACGACGCAGGCGCCTGCAGGACGGCGACCTGATCAGACTGCGCAGCCGTCGCGGCAGCCTGATCCTGCCGGTGCAAGCCGACGACAGCGTGCGCCCCGGCCAGGCCTGGCTACCGATGCACTGGGGCAATCGCTTCCTGCGCGGCCTGGGCACCAACGTGCTGACCCAGCCGGCCTGCGACCCACTGTCCAAGCAGCCCGAGCTCAAGCATGCCGGCGTCGAAGTGGACAAGATCGAGCTGCCCTGGCAGTTCTTCGCCCTGGTCGAAGGCCAGGTGCAGCAACGCCTCGAGGCGCTGCGCCCGCTCTTCGAGGACTTCGCCTTCGCCAGCCTCACCCCCACCGGGCGTGAGCGTCCCGCCCTGCTGATTCGCGCCGCCAGCGCCGTGGCGCCGCAGCCCGAGTTGCTGGCGCAGATCGACCGCCTGCTGCACCTGAACGAAGGCCCGGTGCTGGCCTATGACGACCCACGCCGCACCGTCGGCAAGCGCGTGCGCATCGAAGACGGCCGCATCGTCAGCATCCGCCTGGCCGGAGAAACCGCCGCCAGTGAATGGCTCAGAAGCTTGTGGCTGGATGGCCAGGCAGACGCCGATCTGCGTCGCTGGCTGCTCGCCCCGGTTTCCGCACCGCCGGGCAACGCCAGCGCTGCGCTGCGCGGCAAGACTCTGTGCAACTGCCTGAATGTCAGCGAAAGCGCGGTGTGCGCCGGTATCGAGCGCGGTCTGGATCTGAACGGCCTCAAGCAGGCGCTCAAGTGCGGCACCAGTTGCGGCTCCTGCGTCCCCGAAATCAAACGTCTGCTGGCTCGCCAGCCGGTGGCGACAGATGTGTAGGGTGCGCTATGCGCACCAGCCCCAAAACGACTTGGTGCGCACAGCGCACCCTACGAGGAACCCGATATGAGCGCAAAAGTCTGGCTGGTAGGCGCTGGCCCCGGTGATCCCGAGCTGCTGACCCTCAAGGCGGTGAAAGCCCTGAGCCAGGCCGACATCGTGATGATCGACGACCTGGTCAACCCCGCCGTACTGGAGCACTGCCCAGGAGCGCGCATCGTCGCAGTGGGCAAGCGCGGCGGTTGCCGCTCCACCCCGCAGGCCTTCATTCATCGGCTGATGCTGCGCTATGCGCGCCAGGGCAAATGCGTGGTGCGCCTCAAGGGGGGCGACCCGTGCATCTTCGGCCGTGGCAGCGAAGAAGCCGACTGGCTGAATGCCCATGGCATCGAGGTGGAGCTGGTCAACGGCATCACCGCCGGCCTGGCCGGTGCGACCCAGTGCGGCATCCCCCTGACCCTGCGCGGGGTCGCCCGTGGCGTCACCCTGGTCACGGCTCACACCCAGGACGACAGCGGCCTGAACTGGCAAGCGCTGGCGCAAAGCGGTACGACACTGGTGGTGTACATGGGCGTGGCCAAGCTGGACGAGATTCAGGCTGGCCTGCTCGCCGGCGGCATGAGTGGCGAGATGCCGGTGGCGATGATCGAAAACGCCTCGCTGCCCGCGCAACGCGAATGCCGCAGCCGGCTCGCAGCACTGCAGGATGATGCTGCAACCTTTTCCCTGAAGAGCCCGGCCATTCTGGTGATCGGCGAAGTGGCTCGTGCCAGTGCCCAGATCAGCATGCCCCAGCTCCTGCATGCCTAACCGCTTCGCGCTCCCGCGAAGTCGTTGTTCGCCCGCTGCCCCTCGGCGGGCTTTTTTATTGCAGAAAAAGAAAAACCCGGCCGAGGCCGGGTTCTTCGCGAAGCATCAGGGCATTACTGCTTGACCTGAGCTTCCACTTCCGCTTCAACGCGACGGTTGATGGCACGACCTGCATCGGTGGCGTTGTCAGCAACCGGGCGGGTTTCGCCGTAACCAACAGTATTCACACGGCTGCCGTCTACACCGTACTGGTTGACCAGTACGTTACGCACGGCGTTGGCACGACGCTCGGACAGTTTCTGGTTGTAGGCATCGGTACCGACGGAGTCGGTATGACCTTCAACGGTGGTGGTGGTCTGCGGATACTGGTTCATGAAGTCAGCCAGGTTCTTGATGTCGCCATAGCTTTCTTCTTTCACGCGATCCTTGTCGAAGTCGAACTTGACGTCCAGCTCGACGCGAACGGTTTCCATGGCCGGTTCCGGAGCAGGCTCGGGCATCGGTTCCGGAGCAGCGGCAACGACCGGAGCCGGAGCCGGCTTGCTGCCGCCACCGAAGTTCAGACCAACACCCACGCCAGCTTGCCACTCGGTGTCGCCCTGATCGATGTTGTACAGAGCGTCGACGCCGGCACGGGCGTAGAACATGTCGGTGAAGTAGTACTTGGCGCCGGCACCTGCGATGGCCAGAGTCGAGTGGTTACGACCGCTGCCATTGGCGTCGCCGATGCTCTGGTGACCGAAACCGGCAGACACGTAAGGACGCAGGCCTGCCCCCGGCTGACCGAAGTGGTAGATGGCCTTCAGATCGCTCAAGTTGCCTTTGATGTTCTTGCTGCCCTGAGTGCCTTCGCCACGCAGGTCATGGTACTCGCCGTAGGACAGTGCCAGCTCGACATCATCGGTCAGGTAGTAGCCGATGCTACCGCCGAACAGGTTACCTTCGTCATGCGCGAAATCACGCTGAGAATCGGTGAAGTAGCGATTGACGAAGCCTTCCACCTCGACTGCGCCTTGGCCTTGCGCCAGCGCGCCGAAGGAAGTAGCGGCAACGATAGAACCAATGACTACGCCCAAGGTGTTTTTTACTTTCATCCGTTAAATCCCCATCTTGATGGTTAATAAGTTCCCGTGTAACTCAAGCGGCAACTTGGCGGCGATTTTATCAGGTCTCGCCACTGCCTTAGTGTCAGTTTGCTGAATTAAGTTTCGGAATTGTCCGAAAATTTCTCCCGCAACCGATCCAGCGCGCGCTTGTAGCGCATCTTCGTCGCGCTCAAGCCCATGTGCATGATGTCGGCAATCTCCTGGAACTCCAGTTCCGCAACGAAGCGCAATACCAGAATTTCCCGGTCGATCGGATTGACGTGTACCAGCCAGCGATCCAGCCCGCCTCGCTCTTCGACCTTGGGTGTCTTCTCGTCGGAGGCTTCCTCCAACGGATCCAAACTCAAGGCATCGATCAGTCGGCGCTTTCTTCGCTCTTTACGGTACTGGGTGATGCACTCGTTATAGGTGATGCTATAGAGCCAGGTCTTGAACTTGGACTTGCCCTCGAAGTTCTTCAGCCCGTAGAGCACTTTCAGCATCACTTCCTGGCAGACATCGTCAGCGTCTCTTTCGTTCCCCAGATAACGCGCGCAAACATTGAACAGCGTGCGCTGATAGCGGCGCATCAACTCTTCGTAGGCACGGGTGATGTGAAACAGCTCGTCATGGGCGCGCGCCACCAGCTCCTCATCGGTGAGCTCGCGGGGGTCGTAACGCGTGGGCAGGGTTTGAGCTTTGTTCAAAACGGGTCAGGCCGACGGACAGGACGAAAGTGCCCGGCGGGTCTACCGGCCGGGCAGCTATATAAAATAACAGATTGGCGTCAGCGACTGTTCACCCGTTGTTCGAGCATCACGCGATTGGCTACCGAAACCAGCTCGCCCGAGTCGGTCAGCAGAATGGTCTTCACCGTGCCGATCTCTTCGATCTGCCCTTCGACCTCACCGACCTGCACTTGTTGCCCGACCTGGTACAACTCGCGCACGTAGATACCCGCCAGGATCTGGCTGGCGATCTCGCGGCTACCCAGCCCCAGAGCCAGCGCGACCGCCAGACCGACGGAAATCAGCACGATGGCGATAACGTTGTTGAGCAGGTCGGTCTTGATCTCCAGTTGGCCGATGGCCACCGAGATGCTGATGATGATCACCAGGCCCTGGGCGACGCGCCCCAGACCATGAGCATATTCCAGGCCCACGCCTTCGGCAGCGCCACGCACCAGGCTGCTGACCAGCTGTGCCAGCAGCACGCCAGCGAGCAACACCAAAGCCGCGCCGAACACCTTGGGCAGGTATAGCGCCAGCACGTCGAGGGTTGCAGACACGCGCTGCAGGCCGAGTGATTCAGCGGCCGAAACCAGGAAGATCAGCAGTACGAACCAGTAGACGATCTTGCCGATCAGGGTGGAAACCGATACCTGGATACCGACACGCCCCAGCAGCTTGGTCATCCCGGTGCCCATCATCAGGCGATCCAGCCCCACCTTGCCCAGCAACTTGGACAGCAGGGTATCGAGCAGCTTGGCCACGACGAAGCCCAGCAACACCAGCACCAGTGCCACGAACAGATTGGGAATGAAGCCTGCCACCTTGTTCCACAGGGCGCTCATGGCGGCAATCAGGCTTTGGGTCCAGGGGTCGAGTTCCATTTCAATCGGCCTTGTCAGCGGAAGCGGAGGATTGGGTACGGCGCGAAACCGGCGCGACATGCGCCGAGCCGTTGTTCAGGGCGATCATCAGCGCTTGCAGCCAATGCCCCATCAGGCTGAACAGATCGCCCGCACCGACCTGGCGGTTGGCGGTCTTCAGCACGCGGTGCAGACAAGCGTCGTCATCGCGACTGGCCGGCGTCGTCTTGAGCAGATCGCGCAGCGATTCTTCAAATGGGTCGTGCATGGGCACCTCACTGGATGTCTGGGCTAGACGCCCTTGCCATGGGCCAGGTCACAGTTCATAGCCAGCGCCAACGCCGAAACAGCAGCAGTTGCGCGACGGCCAGAACCACCATCAGGGCGCAGGCGACGAAGAACCCGGTGGGGTTTTCCGCACCGGGGATACCGCCCACGTTGATGCCGAGCAAGCCAGTGATGAAGGTCAACGGCAAAAACATCCCGGTAATCACGGTGAAGCGGTACATGATGCGGTTCATCCGCTCGCTCATGCGCTGGTTCTCGGCCTCGAGCACCAGGCTGACGCGCTCACGAACCAGCTCCAGCTCTTCCAGATAGCGGGTCAGGCTGTTGTTCAGCTCGTTCCAGTAATCGTCGTCGTCCTCGACGAACCAGGGCTGCTTGTTGCGCGCAAGCTGGGCATAGAGATCGCGCTGCGGCGCAAGGAAGCGGCGCAGGCTGGCCGCGCGCCGACGCACCTGCAGCATCAGACCGTGGTCGGGGCGATAGCGCTCGTCCGCATCCAGGCGATCCTCCTCGAGATCGAGCTGCTCACTCAGTTCAGCCACCAGCTCATCGACATGACTGGTCAGGTGACGAGCCAATTCCAGCAGCAGCTCGGAAGCGGTACGCGGCCCCTTGCCAGCCTGCAGATCGGCGATCAACGCCTCGGTAGCGCGCAGCGGGCGCAAACGCAACGAGATGACCCGCTGGGCATCGGCGAAGATGCGCACCGAAACCATGTCTTCTGGCTCGGCCCCCGGATTGCGGTTGACACCACGCAAGAACAGCAGCAGCTCGTTGTCCGGCAACGGCAACAGCCGTGGGCGGGTGTTTTCCTCCAGCAGCAGATCGCAACTGAATTCGTCCAGCCCGCTGCTCTCGCGCAACCAGCGCTGCGCCTGCGCCTGGCTACGATCCCAGTGCAGCCAGAGGCTTTCCTGCGCACCGAGCTGCAGTTCGTCCAGTTCGCGACGGTCGAGGCTGCGCGCCCCGCCCTGCCCATCGAGTACGAAGGCGTGCAGCAATGCCGAATCCTGATCCACCATCGGGCTTATTCCGGCATGCTCAGCGCTTGCGCAGAGACGATGATGCCGTTGTTGTCGGCATACAGGTACTCGCCCGGCTTGAAGGTCACGCCGCCGAAGGTCACCGGCACATTGAGATCACCGATACCGCGCTTGTCGGTCTTCATCGGATGGCTGGCCAGGGCCTGCACACCGAGGTCGGTCTGCGCGATCACATCGACGTCACGGATACAGCCATAGACGACGATGCCCGCCCAACCATTCTTCGCCGCCTTCTCGGCCAGCATGTCGCCGAGCAGCGCGCGGCGCAGCGAACCACCGCCATCGACCACCAGCACACGGCCTTCACCGGGCAGATCGACCTGTTCCTTGACCAGCGAGTTGTCCTCATGACACTTGATGGTGACCATCTGCCCACCGAAGGAATCACGGCCACCGTAGTTGGCGAACATCGGCTCGACCACCTGCACCAGTTCCGGGTAGGCATCGCACAGGTCTGGGGTGATGTAGTGCATGGCAAAACTCCTTTCAGCAGGGATGAGAGCGGCTGGCCTTGAGCAGGCCGCTTGATTGCGACAGCGAAAAGCGAACGTCACCCGGCAAGCGGGCCGGAGAATGACCAAAGCGCTTGGAGACGTCACATCTTACCGGGATGCCGCCTACGATGAAACGCCCGGTAGCCCCTGGAGGCTCTACTCTGCGATCTCTGGCGGCAACTGCAGATGATGCAACCAATGCTTCACCAACGGCCAGACTTCGGTTTGCGCCTCCTTGCTGACCAGCATTTCGACATGGCCGAAATCGCTGGAAAAGCCATTGGCCTTGCTCAGCAACAGGAAGGCCGTGTCGGCCTGACTGCACTGCTCCAGCAATTTGCGGCAGGCCCAGGCAGGATCCTGCCGATCGCCGGCGGCGCTGACCGCCAGCAGCGGCAGTCTGACCTCGGCCAGCCCTGCCCACCAGTCGCGCTCCGGCTCGCCGAAGCGCCCGAACAATCTCTGCCAGCGCAAAAACTCCCGCACGACGCCGATGGGTTCGTCTTCCGGCCCACGCTTGAGTCGGCGCCCCGACAGGTAGGGGAACAGGCGCAGCGCCAGGCGTGCGCTCCATTGTACCGGCGGCAGCTTGAGCGGCCAGTGACCACGGCTTACCTGGCTGCCGAAGAGGCCGGCCGAGCGCACCCGCGCTCCATCCAGATACCAACCGCCGAGCGCCGCGGCCAAGACCACACCGCCCAGTGAATGACCGAGCCAATGCGCGGCCTGCCCCGTCTGCTCGAAGACGAAATCGGCAATGGCCGGCAGGTCGTAGCGGGCATACTGCGCCACGCTGTTGTTACGGTAGTCACTGTTGCGTGGCGACAAGCCATGACCGCGCATCTCGGCGATCCACACATCGAAACCGGCGCGCGCCAGGTAGGCGCCCAGCCCCAGGCCCCTGGGCGAATACCAGAAACGCCGATTGGAGAAGCTGCCATGCAACAGCACCACCGGCACGCCGCGCGGCGCATCTTCGGCCGCCAGCCCCAGGCGGGTCAGTGCCAGTTCGACACTGGTATCGGGGCTGTTGTTGGGTTTGAGGCGATAGACATCCTCGCTCAGATCACCCCGCAGTTCGGCGCTGACCAGGGCGACGGGAAAAAGCTCACTGCTGCTTTGCATGAATCGGACGACCGCACAAGCGATTTGCCATGAATGAAGACGGCACTCGAAAAGTGTTCCGCAACCAGGCGCGACGACACCAACGCCGCGCACGAAAAAGGGCGGGTTAAACCCGCCCTTCTTTAAATCACCGACTGGTGACGCCTCAGGCAGCGCCACCCTCGGCGAGGAAGAACCAGGTGTCGAGCACCGAGTCCGGGTTCAGCGAGACGCTCTCGATGCCCTGCTCCATCAGCCACTTGGCCAGATCCGGGTGATCCGACGGGCCCTGGCCGCAGATGCCGATGTACTTGCCGGCCTTGTTGCAGGCGGCGATGGCATTGGCCAGCAGCTTCTTCACCGCCGGGTTACGTTCGTCGAACAGATGGGCGACGATGCCGGAGTCGCGATCCAGGCCCAGGGTCAGCTGGGTCAGGTCGTTGGAGCCAATGGAGAAACCATCGAAGAACTCGAGGAATTCTTCGGCCAGGATGGCGTTGGACGGCAGCTCGCACATCATGATGACCTTCAGGCCATCCTGACCGCGGGCCAGGCCGTTGCTGGCCAGCAGCTCGACCACTTGCGAGGCCTCACCCAGGGTACGCACGAAGGGCACCATGATCTCGACGTTGCTCAGGCCCATCTCGCCACGCACCTTTTTCAGCGCACGGCATTCCAGCTCGAAGCAGTCACGGAAGCTCTCGCTGATGTAGCGCGAGGCACCGCGGAAGCCCAGCATCGGGTTCTCTTCTTCCGGCTCATAGAGCTTGCCGCCGATCAGGTTGGCGTACTCGTTGGACTTGAAGTCCGACAGGCGCACGATGACCTTCTTCGGCCAGAAGGCCGCGGCCAGGGTGCTGATGCCCTCGACCAGTTTCTCGACATAGAAGTCCACCGGATCACCATAACCGGCGATGCGCTTCTCGACGCTGTCCTTGATCTCCGCCGGCAGGCTGGCGAAGTTCAGCAGCGCCTTGGGGTGCACGCCGATCATGCGGTTGATGATGAACTCCAGGCGGGCCAGGCCCACGCCTTCGTTCGGCAGTTGGGCGAAATCGAAGGCACGATCCGGGTTGCCGACGTTCATCATGATCTTGAACGGCAGATCCGGCATGGCATCGACCGAGTTCTTGCGGATATCGAAGCCCAGTTCGCCCTCGAAGATGAAACCGGTATCACCTTCGGCGCAGGAGACTGTGACGCCCTGGCCATCCTTCAGCACGCTGGTGGCGTTGCCGCAACCGACCACGGCTGGAATGCCCAGCTCACGGGCGATGATCGCCGCGTGGCAGGTACGCCCGCCACGGTTGGTGACGATGGCGCTGGCGCGCTTCATCACCGGCTCCCAGTCCGGATCGGTCATGTCGGACACGAGTACGTCGCCCGGCTGCACCTTGTCCATCTCGGACACGTCGTGGATCACCCGCACCTTGCCGGCACCGATGCGCTGGCCGATGGCGCGACCTTCCACCAGGACGGTGCCCTTCTCTTTCAGCAGGTAGCGCTCCATGACGGTGGCGCTGGAACGGCTCTTAACGGTTTCCGGACGAGCCTGCACGATGTACAGCTTGCCGTCGTCACCGTCCTTGGCCCACTCGATGTCCATCGGGCGGCCATAGTGCTTCTCGATGATCAGCGCCTGCTTGGCCAGCTCGCTGACCTCGGCGTCGGTGATGCAGAAACGTGCGCGCTCGGCGCGATCGACGTCGACGGTCTTGACCGAACGACCGGCCTTGGCTTCGTCGCCGTAAACCATCTTGATCGCCTTGCTGCCCAGGTTGCGGCGCAGGATCGCCGGGCGACCGGCTTCCAGAGTCGGCTTGTGCACGTAGAACTCGTCGGGGTTGACCGCGCCTTGCACCACGGTCTCGCCGAGGCCATAGGCGCCGGTGATGAACACCACGTCGCGGAAACCGGACTCGGTGTCCAGGGTGAACATCACCCCGGCGGTGCCGGTTTCCGAGCGAACCATGCGCTGCACGCCAGCAGACAGGGCGACCAGCTTGTGGTCGAAGCCCTGGTGCACCCGGTAGGCGATGGCGCGGTCGTTGAACAGAGAGGCGAAGACCTCCTTGGTGGCACGGATCACGTTGTCCACGCCACGGATGTTGAGGAAGGTTTCCTGCTGGCCGGCGAAGGACGCATCCGGCAGGTCTTCGGCGGTGGCGGAGGAACGCACGGCCACGGCCATGTTGTCGTTGCCGGCGCTCATGGCGGCGAAGGCGTCGCGAATCTGCTTGTCCAGTTCGGCCGGGAAGTCAGCGTCCATCACCCACTGGCGAATCTGCGCACCGGTCTTGGCCAGGGCGTTGACGTCATCCACGTCGAGCGAGTCGAGGGCTGCATGGATCTGGGCGTTCAGGCCGCTCTTCTCGAGAAAGTCGCGATAGGCCTGAGCCGTAGTGGCGAAACCGCCTGGAACCGAGACGCCGGCACCTGCCAGGTTGCTGATCATCTCGCCGAGGGATGCGTTTTTGCCCCCCACATGCTCTACATCATGGACGCCGAGCTTATCGAGGGAAACTACGTACTCTACCAAGGTGATCTCTCCACTAAGATATTGGAAAAGCTCAGAATTCGTGTAAAGCCAGCTACGCCTCGACCCTGCTGCGTTAAAAGCAGGCTCCAGCTCACAAGCCTTTGCACAAATTCTCGGGGGGCTGGACGCTCTGGCGGCGTGCTGCCGCAAGATTGTGGCCTTGCCCTTGAATAAGTAACAATGCCGAAACCCCGTGGGGCCGGCGAAAAACGCGGCCTATCATAGCCAAGAATCCATTTCAGCTTAAGGCCTTTGGTGCAAATGAAACGAACCGCTTTCTTCATCTCCGACGGCACCGGCATCACCGCCGAAACCCTGGGCCAGAGCTTGCTCGCGCAGTTCGAGAATATCCAATTCACCAAACTCACGCGTCCTTATATCGACAGCGTCGATAAAGCGCGCGCCATGGTACAACAAATCGATGCCGCCGCCGAAAGGGACGGTGCACGTCCGATCATCTTCGACACCATCGTCAATCGCGATATCCGTGCGATCCTCGATACGGCAAATGGTTTCATGATCGACATCTTCTCCACCTTTCTCTCGCCACTGGAGCAGGAGCTGAGCTCGCACTCCTCCTACTCCGTCGGCAAGTCGCACTCCATCGGGCAGAACTCCAATTACATGGAGCGCATCGAGGCGGTGAACTTCGCCCTGGACAACGACGATGGTGCCCGCACCCACTACTACGACAAGGCGGATCTGATTCTGGTCGGCGTATCGCGCTGCGGCAAAACGCCCACCTGCCTGTACATGGCCATGCAGTACGGCATCCGCGCGGCCAACTATCCGCTGACCGAAGACGACATGGAGCGCCTGCAACTGCCCGAGTCGCTGAAGAAGTACCGCGACAAGCTGTTCGGCCTGACCATCGACCCGGATCGGCTCACCGCCATCCGCCACGAGCGCAAGCCCAACAGCCGCTATGCCAGCTACGCCCAATGCGAGTTCGAGGTGCGCGAAGTGGAGAGCCTGTTCCGCCGCGAGAACATCGCCTTCATCAACTCCACGCATTTCTCGGTGGAAGAGATTTCCGCCAAGATCCTCGTCGAGAAAGGCGTCGAGCGGCGGCTTAAATAAATAAGCTGCACGACGGATGGCCGTCCCCTGCAAGCTGCAATAGCCTGACGACCAACCACCACAGGTCAAGCCTCGGCAGCCTTGCGCTTGCTTGAGGCTTGAAGCTTGCCGCTCATAGCTGCTCTTCAGGCACCCGCACCCAGCCTTCCATCAGAATGCGCGCACTGCGGCTCATCGCCGCCTTGGTCACCGTCCATTGACCATCGACCCGCTTGGCCTGGGCACCGACCCGCAGGGTGCCGGACGGATGACCGAAGCGCACCGCCTCACGCTCACCACCACCGGCGGCCTGGTTGACCAGCGTCCCCGGAATCGCCGCAGCCGTGCCGATGGCCACCGCGCAGGTACCCATCATGGCGTGGTGCAGCTTGCCCATGGACAACGCGCGCACCAGTAGGTCGATATCACTGGCCTTGACATCCTTGCCGCTGGAGGTGCGGTAATCCTTGGGCGGGCTGACGAAGGCAATCTTCGGCGTGTGCTGACGTGTCGCAGCCTCCTCGGCCGTCTTGATCAGGCCCATACGCAACGCACCGGCAACGCGGATCTGCTCGAAACGCGCCAGTTGCGCCGGATCACCATTGATGGCCTCGCGCAGCTCGGTGCCCTGGTAGCCGATCTCCTCGGCATTGACGAAGATGGTCGGAATGCCGGCGGTGATCATGGTGGCCTTGAAGATGCCAATGCCGGGCACCTCCAGATCGTCCACCAGATTACCGGTGGGAAACATCGAGCCGCCCTCCTCGCCGTCATCGGACGGGTCGAGAAACTCCAGCACGATCTCCGCCCCCGGGAAGGTCACGCCGTCCAGCTCGAAATCGCCGGTTTCCTGCACCTGGCCACCCGTGACCGGCACATGGGCGATGATGGTTTTCTGGATATTGGCCTGCCAGATGCGCACCACGCAGGTGCCGTTCTCGGGAATCCGCGCGGGGTCGACCAAGCCAGCATGGATGGCGAAGGCGCCGGCTGCGGTGGACAGGTTGCCGCAGTTGCCGCTCCAGTCGACGAAGGCCTTGTCGATGGAAACCTGGCCGTAGAGATAGTCGACATCGTGATCCGGCTGAGCGCTCTTCGACAGAATCACGCACTTGGAGGTGCTCGAGGTGGCGCCGCCCATGCCGTCGATCTGCGCCGCGTAGGGGTCGGGGCTGCCAATGACGCGCATGAACAAACGGTCGCGCGCCTCGCCCGGCACCTGGCAGGTTTCGGGCAGATCCTGCAGGCGGAAGAACACGCCCTTGCTGGTGCCGCCACGCATATAGGTGGCGGGGATTTTCACTTGCGGCAGATGGGCCATGAGTGCAGTCCTGAAGTAGCCCGGATGCAATCCGGGAATGATGATGCTGGTTTTTCCCGGCTTGCATCCGGGCGACGCGCTATCGTTTTGTGTAGGAGCGAGCTCTGCTCGCGAATGGCCTCGCTGAACAGCTTCGTTCGCGAGCAGAGCTCGCTCCTACAGGTATTGCGGGCCCACCGTTACATCACGCCACCGCGCCTTCGAGGAAGTCCTTGGCGAAGCGCTGCAGCACGCCACCAGCCCTGTACACGCTGACATCGGCAGCAGTGTCCAGACGGCAGGTGACCGGCACCCGCAGCACCTCGCCGTTGCGGCGGTTGACCACCAGGGTCAGCTCGCAGCGCGGCGAGATCTCGCCTTCCACGTCATAAGTTTCGGTGCCGTCCAGGCCCAGGGTCAGGCGGGTGGTGCCCGGCTTGAACTCCACCGGCAACACGCCCATGCCCACCAGGTTGGTGCGGTGAATACGCTCGAAGCCTTCGGCTACGATCACCTCGACGCCTGCCAGGCGCACGCCCTTGGCCGCCCAATCCCGCGACGAGCCCTGGCCATAGTCGGCACCGGCGATGATGATCAGGTTCTGCTTGCGCTGCATGTAGGTCTCGATGGCTTCCCACATGCGCATCACCTTGCCCTCGGGCTCGACGCGAGCCAGCGAGCCCTGCTTCACCTGCCCGTCGACCACGGCCATTTCGTTGACCAGTTGCGGGTTGGCGAAGGTGGCGCGCTGCGCGGTCAGGTGGTCGCCACGGTGAGTGGCGTAGGAGTTGAAGTCCTCTTCCGGCAGACCCATTTTCGCCAGGTACTCGCCGGCTGCCGAGTTCGCCAGGATGGCGTTGGACG
The DNA here is from genome assembly GCF_052156495.1 of Pseudomonas sp. NCHU5216. Classification (NCBI taxonomy): domain Bacteria; kingdom Pseudomonadati; phylum Pseudomonadota; class Gammaproteobacteria; order Pseudomonadales; family Pseudomonadaceae; genus Pseudomonas; species Pseudomonas sp. NCHU5216. Next base: position 247,592 of record NZ_JBQLIX010000003.1, read on the forward strand.
GCGACAGGTGATCGGTGGTGATGTTGTCCGGCAGGATCGCCAGTGGGCGCATGCCCTTGAGCGTGCGCTCGCCGGCCAGAGCGCCTTCCCAGTATGGCGGGCGACGAATGTAGGTGGACATCGGCCGCCAGTCGTACAGCGGACTCTCGGCCTCCTGCACGCTGCCCAGGTCGAACATGGGGATGTAGATCTGCTTGAACTGCTCGGGCTTCACATACGCAGCGACCATGGCGTCGATTTCCTCGTCACTCGGCCACAGATCCTTGAGCGTGACCGGGTTGCCCTGGGCATCGGTGCCCAGCGCATCCTGCTCGATATCGAAGCGCACGGTACCGGCGATGGCATAGGCCACCACCAGTGGTGGCGAGGCGAGAAACGCCTGCTTGGCATAAGGGTGGATACGCCCGTCGAAGTTGCGGTTGCCCGAGAGCACGGCGGTGGCGTACAGGTCGCGCTCGATGATTTCCTTCTGGATCTTCGGATCGAGCGCGCCAGACATGCCGTTGCAGGTGGTGCAGGCGTAGGCGACGATGCCGAAGCCGAGCTTTTCCAGTTCCGGCAGCAGGCCGGCCTCTTCCAGGTACAGCCTGGCGACTTTGGAGCCTGGCGCGAAAGAAGTCTTCACCCAGGGCTTGCGCACCAGGCCCAGGGCATTGGCCTTCTTCGCCACCAGACCGGCGGCGATGACATTGCGCGGGTTGGAGGTGTTGGTGCAACTGGTGATGGCGGCGATGATCACCGCGCCATCGGGCATCAGGCCCTGCCCCTCTTCGCCCTTACCGGCCTGAAGTTTGGCTTCGTCGGCGATGCCGCGCTCGGCCAGCGCTGAGGTGGGCAGGCGGCGATGCGGGTTGCTCGGGCCAGCCATATTGCGCACCACGCTGCCCAGGTCAAAGCGCAACACGCGCTCGTACTCGGCGGTTTGCAGCGCGTCGCTCCACAGGCCGAGGGTCTTGGCGTAGGTTTCCACCAGCGCCACTTGCTCCGGCTCGCGCCCGGTGAGCTTGAGGTAGTCGATGGTCTGGCCGTCGATATAGAACATCGAGGCGGTGGCGCCGTATTCCGGGCACATATTGGAGATGGTGGCGCGGTCACCGATGGACAGGCTGTCGGCGCCCTCGCCGAAGAACTCGACATAGGCCCCGACCACCCGCTCCTTGCGCAGGAACTCGGTCAATGCCAGGACGATATCGGTGGCGGTGATGCCAGGCTGGCGCTTGCCGGTCAGCTCGACGCCGACGATATCGGGCAGGCGCATCATCGACGGATGACCGAGCATCACCGTCTCGGCCTCCAGGCCGCCGACGCCGATGGCAATCACGCCCAGGGCATCGACATGCGGCGTGTGCGAGTCGGTACCGACGCAGGTGTCGGGGAAGGCAATGCCACCGCGCGCCTGGATCACCGGGCTCATTTTCTCCAGGTTGATCTGGTGCATGATGCCGTTGCCGGCCGGGATTACGTCGACGTTCTTGAACGCGGTCTTGGTCCAGTCGATGAAGTGGAAGCGATCCTCGTTGCGGCGATCCTCGATGGCGCGATTCTTCTCGAAGGCGTCCGGGTCGAAGCCCGGCGCCTCCACGGCCAGCGAGTGGTCGACGATCAACTGGGTCGGTACCACCGGATTGACCTTTGACGGATCACCACCCTTTTCGGCGATGGCATCACGCAGACCGGCCAGGTCGACCAGCGCGGTCTGGCCGAGGATGTCGTGGCAGACCACCCGCGCCGGGTACCAGGGAAAGTCCAGGTCGCGCTTGCGGTAGACCAGTTGCTCCAGCGAGGCGCTCAGGTCTTGCGGATCGCAACGGCGTACCAGTTGCTCGGCGAGCACGCGCGAGGTGTAGGGGAGCTTGTCCCAGGCGCCGGCCTGGATCGCCTCGACCGCCTCACGGGCATCGAAGTAATCCAGCGCGGTGCCGGGCAGGCGCTTGCGGTATTGGCTGTTCACGGTGTCATTCATCTTATTTACGATCCTTGAGCGGCACGAACTTCAGGTCTTCAGGGCCTGTGTAGTTGGCGCTCGGGCGGATGATCTTGCCGTCGATGCGTTGCTCGATGACGTGCGCCGACCAGCCAGCCGTGCGGGCGATGACGAACAGCGGGGTGAACATCGCAGTGGGCACACCCATCATGTGGTAGCTCACGGCGCTGAACCAGTCGAGGTTGGGGAACATCTTCTTGATCTCCCACATCACGCTTTCCAGACGCTCGGCGATGTCATACATCTTGGTATTGCCCTGCTCCACCGACAGCTCGCGGGCCACTTCCTTGATCACCTTGTTGCGCGGATCGCTGACGGTGTAGACCGGGTGACCGAAGCCGATCACCACTTCCTTGCGCCCTACCCGCTCGCGGATGTCGGCCTCGGCCTCGTCCGGGCTGTCGTAGCGCTTCTGCACCTCGAAGGCCACCTCGTTGGCGCCACCGTGCTTCGGCCCGCGCAGCGCGCCGATGGCACCGGCGATGCAGGAGAACAGGTCAGAACCGGTACCGGCGATCACCCGCGAAGTGAAGGTGGAGGCGTTGAATTCATGCTCGGCATACAGGTTCAGCGAGGTGTGCATGGCGCGCACCCAGGATTCGCGCGGCTTCTCACCGTGCAGCAGGTGCAGGAAGTGGCCGCCGATGGAGTCGTCGTCGGTATCCACCTCGATACGCTTGCCATTGTGGCTGTAGTGATACCAGTACAGCAGCGCCGAACCGAGAGAGGCCATCAGCTTGTCGGCGATGTCACGGGCGCCCGGATGGTTGTGGTCGTCCTTCTCCGGCGCCAGGCAGCCGAGTACGGACACGGCGGTGCGCATCACGTCCATCGGGTGCGCCGAGGGCGGCAGTTGTTCGAGCGCCGCCTTCACTCCAGCCGGCAGGCCACGCAGGGCCTTGAGCTTGGCCTTGTAGCCGGCCAGCTCGGCGGCGTTGGGCAACTTCCCGTGCACCAACAGATGGGCGATTTCCTCGAACTCGCAGCGATTGGCGAAATCCAGCACGTCATAACCACGGTAATGCAGGTCGTTACCGGTGCGGCCAACGGTACACAGCGCAGTGTTGCCGGCGGCGGTGCCGCTCAGGGCGACGGATTTTTTCGGTTTGAAGCCAGGGGTGGTTTCGGTGGCACTCATGGTTATCTCCTCGAATCCTTGTTCTTGTCTTTATTTCTTGCCGGCGGCAAACAGCGCGTCGAGCTTCTGCTCGAAGGCGTGATAGCCGATGCGGTCATAGAGTTCGGCGCGGGTCTGCATCAGCTCGATCACATCCTTCTGATGGCCGTTCTGGCGAATCGAGGTGTAGACACTTTCCGCCGCCTTGTTCGCCGCGCGGAAGGCCGACAGTGGGTAGAGCTGAATGGCCACACCGACCGAAGCCAGCTCGTCGCGGGTGAACAACGGCGTGGCGCCGAATTCGGTGATGTTGGCCAGCACCGGCACCTGCAGCGCCTCGACGAAGCGCTGGTAGGTGGGCAGGTCGTAGGCGGCTTCGGCGAAAATGCCGTCAGCGCCCGCCTCGACGTAGGCCTGGCAGCGCTCGATGGCGGCGTCCACGCCCTCGGCCTGGATGGCGTCAGTACGGGCGATCAGGAAGAAGTCCGGATCGGTCTTGGCATCGGCAGCGGCGCGTACGCGGTCGCACATCTCTTCGCAGGAGACGATCTCCTTGCCCGGCCGGTGACCGCAGCGCTTGGCACCGACCTGGTCCTCGATATGCGCGGCGGCGGCGCCGGCCTTGATCAGGCTCTTGATGGTGCGCTCGATATTGAAGGCCGAGGGGCCGAAGCCGGTGTCGATGTCCACCAGCAGCGGCAAGTCGCACACGTCGGTGATGCGGCGCACGTCGGTGAGTACGTCATCCAGGGTATTGATGCCCAGATCCGGCAGGCCGAGCGAACCCGCTGCGACGCCGCCGCCGGACAGGTAGATGGCGCGAAAGCCGGCACGCTTGGCCAGCAGCGCATGGTTGGCATTGATGGCGCCGATCACCTGCAGCGGTTGCTCTTCGGCGAGGGCCTGGCGGAAACGCTGGCCGGCGGAAAGCTGGGTCATGAATCACCTCGGGTCTTGGATGAAGTGGCAAGCGCGTCCTGCCCGCTTTGGGCAAGGTAGTGGCGCTCGATATTGCGTTTGGAGGCGCCGATATGACGGCGCATCAGCAGCTCGGCCAGCTCGCCGTCACGCTCGGCGATGGCATCAAGAATGCGGTGGTGTTCGGCGAAGGCCTGGTGCGGCCGATTGGGCGTGGCGGAAAACTGCAGGCGGTACATGCGCACCAACTGATACAGCTCGTCGCACAAGAGCTTGGCCAGGGTGCGGTTGCCGCTGCCCTGAATGATCCGGTAGTGGAAGTCGAAGTCGCCTTCCTGCTGGTAGTAGCCAACGCCGGCCTGGAAGGCGGCGTCCTGCTCGTGCAGCTCCAGCACCCGGCGCAGTTCGTCGATCTCGTGCTGGCTCATGCGCTCGGCGGCCAGGCGGCAGGCCATGCCTTCGAGGGACTCGCGAATCTCGTACAGCTCGATCAGTTCGGCATGGCTGAGCGAGACCACGCGTGCGCCCACGTGTGGCACCCGCACCAGTAGTTTCTGCCCTTCCAGACGATGGATCGCCTCGCGCAGCGGGCCACGACTGATGCCATAGGTACGTGCCAGCTCCGGCTCGGAGATCTTGCTGCCTGGAGCGATCTCACCGCGCACGATCGCCGACTGAATCAGCCGGAAGACGTGCTCGGCCAGGGTTCCGGAATCTTCCTGCACCGGCGAAGGCTCGATAAGATTGAGCATATTGTCGACACCGAAAGCTGAAAACAGCCTAATAGATACGCCAATCGCGAGATTTCGTCAAAGAAAAAAGCAGCATTGTCGACAATAGTCGAAGCCCTGTGAGGCTAGCCCTGTTCATTAGCCCCCGGTTCCTGCCCTTTTCGGCAAAGCTTTCGCCGTCATGGCCAAGCAGTTCCTCGGGACAACTAAGTCAGGCCGGCGACCTGGCGTGAGGCCTGCCAAATCGATTACACCCGTTGCGTTACAGGCGATTGTCAGCATTCTTGCAGCCCATGCTAGAATCCTCCGCACTTAGCCGCTGGCCCAGTGCCATTGCCCGCATCAACGGGGCAGACGCGCACTGCGGCCGTCCCTCAATGGCGCATGGACAGTCCATCGCTTTACCTACTCACGGACTCATGAGACTCCAGCTGCTAGCCTCCCTTCCCTGCCTGTTGGTACTGCTCTGCCCAAGCCTGGCTGCGGGCAAGTCCATCTATGGCCTCAACGAATACGTCCATATCGAAGAGCTGGATCTGCTGGTCGCCGCCAAGCTCGATACCGGCGCCAAGACCGCCTCACTCAGCGCTCGCGACATCAAACGCTTCAAGCGTGATGGCGAAACCTGGGTCAGCTTCATCCTGGCCATCGACGATACCCACGAGCGCACCTTCGAGCGCCCGCTGGCCAGAATCAGCAAGATCAAGCGCCGTGCCGGTGACTATGATCCGGACGAAGAGAAAACCTATACCGCACGCCCCGTAATCGACCTCGAACTGTGCCTGGGCCATACCTTGCGCACGATAGAAGTGAACTTGACCGACCGAAGCGCTTTCCAATACCCGCTTCTGATCGGCTCCGAGGCGCTCAAGCGCTTCGGCGCCATGGTCGATCCAAGCCTTAAATATGCCGCCGGCAAGCCTGGCTGCACCAACGACGCAACCCCTGGCGAGTAATTCCCATGCGCTCTCTGAACCTGCATCTGAAAGTCCTGATCACCCTGCTGGTGACCCTGGGCGTTCTGATTACGGCATACCAAATCTTCATTCTCGGCATCCCGGTTACCCAGGATGAAACCGATGACCTGTGGAACATCGACGCCAAGGTCGAATTCCAGGCCAACCCGCGCGAGCCGGTGAAGTTGCAGATGTTCGTGCCGCCGCTGAGCCAGGATTACGTCAGCCTCAACGAGAGCTTCATCTCCAACAATTACGGGGTCAGCGTCAACCGTGTCGACGGCAACCGCCGCGTGACCTGGTCGGCCCGCCGCGCCAGCGGCAAGCAGACGCTGTATTACCGCCTGGTGCTGACCAAGCGCTACAGCGGCGAACAGACTCAGGCCAAAGGCCCCATCTTCCGTGACAGCATGGTGGTCGAAGGCCCCGAGAAGATCGCTGCCGAAGCCCTGCTGGCGCCGATCCGCCAGCACTCGGCGGACGTCGAGACCTTCATCAGCGAGACCATCAAACGCGTCAACAACAGCAACGACGACAACGTCAAGCTGCTACTCGGCGGCGACGCCTCCACCGCCAACAAGGCCAAGGTGGTCGACCTGCTGCTGTCCATCGCCCACGTGCCGATGGAGCGCGTGCACACCATTCGCCTGCAGGCCGAGGTGGCTCAGTCGCCAGAGCTGTGGCTGCGCAGCTTCAACGGCCAGAAGTGGCTGTATTTCAACCCGGAAACCGGCGAGCAGGGCCTGCCGGCCGACCGACTGGTGTGGTGGACCGGCGACGACGACCTGATCAACCTCGAGGGCGGCAAGCAGGTGCAGGTCAGCTTCAGCCTGAACAACAGCGAGATGAATGCCATCCGCCTGGCCAAGCTGACCGACGAGAACACCGACGCCAGCTTCCTCGAATACTCGCTCTACGGCCTGCCACTGCAGACCCAGCAGACCTTCATGATCATGGTGATGATCCCCATTGGCGTGCTGGTCATCCTCATCCTGCGTAACCTCGGCGGCCTGCAGACCCTCGGTACCTTCACCCCGGTGCTGATCGCCCTGGCCTTCCGTGAAACCCAACTGGGCTTCGGCATCTTCCTGTTCACCGTGATCACCGCGCTAGGCCTGTCGCTACGCTCCTATCTGGAGCACCTCAAGCTGCAGATGCTGCCGCGCCTGTCGGTGGTGTTGACCTTCGTCGTGGTGCTGATCGCCGCCATCAGCCTGTTCAGCCACAAGCTGGGCCTGGAGCGCGGACTGTCGGTGGCGCTGTTCCCGATGGTGATTCTGACCATGACCATCGAGCGCCTGTCGATCACCTGGGAAGAGCGCGGCGGTAGCCATGCCTTCAAGGTCGCTATCGGCACCCTGTTCGCCGCAACCCTGGCGCACCTGCTGATGAACGTCCCGGAACTGGTGTACTTCGTCTTCACCTTCCCGGCCATCCTGCTGATCCTGGTGGGCTTCATGCTGGCGATGGGACGCTACCGCGGCTACCGCCTGACCGAACTGTTCCGCTTCAAAGCCTTCCTCAAGGACTAAGACCATGTTCGGCCTGATCAAGACGTGGAAGGCCCTTGAAGCCAAGGGCATCATGGGCATCAACCGACGCAATGCGGACTACGTGCTGAAGTACAACAAACGGCACCTGTACCCCATCGTCGACGACAAGATCATCACCAAGGAGCGGGCCATCGAGGCCGGCATCGACGTGCCGGAACTGTACGGCATCATCGAAACCGAGAAAGGCATCGACAAGCTCGACGAGATCATCGCCGGGCGCAACGACTTCGTCATCAAGCCGGCGCAGGGTGCCGGCGGTGACGGCATCATGGTGATCGCCGATCGTTTCGAGGATCGCTTCAAGACGGTTTCCGGCAAGATCGTCAGCCACGAGGAGCTGGAACAGCAGATTTCCAGCATCCTCTCCGGCCTGTACTCCCTTGGCGGGCACCGCGACCGCGCGCTGATCGAGTACCGCGTGACCCCGGATACCATCTTCAAGAGCATCAGCTACGAAGGTGTACCGGACATCCGCATCATCGTGCTGATGGGCTACCCGGTGATGGCCATGCTGCGTCTGCCCACCCGGCAGTCCAACGGCAAGGCCAACCTGCACCAGGGCGCCATCGGTGTCGGCGTGGATCTGGCCACCGGCGTCACCCTGCGCGGCACCTGGCTGAACAACAAGATCAGCAAGCACCCGGACACCACCAATGCGGTGGACGGCGTGCAACTGCCGAACTGGGACGGGTTCATGCGGCTCGCCGCTGGCTGCTATGAGCTGTGTGGCCTGGGCTACATCGGCGTGGACATGGTGCTGGATCAGGACAAGGGCCCGCTGATTCTCGAGCTCAACGCCCGCCCCGGCCTGAACATCCAGATCGCCAACGACTGCGGCCTGACCAAGCGCACCCACGCCGTCGAAGCGCACCTGGAAGAACTGAAAGCCAAGGGCATTCAAGAGAACGCCGAGGAGCGCGTGCGCTTCTCCCAGGAGCTGTTCGGCAACATCGCGATCAAGCAGGACGATTGAACGCAGCGCGGGTTGCGCCTCACACGAGCCCGTAACCCGCGTAGCCCGGATGCAATCCGGGCGTCCTGCCCTCCCCTCTGCGCCTAACGCACGATGGCCAGCTCGAACTCACCTTCGTCGCCATGGGCATGTCGCTGCATGCCCGCCTCGTCCACGGCCAGCGCCTGCAGAGGCCGTTTGAACGGCTTGTTGTCGAGGGTTTGCAGGCTGCGGTCTTCATCCGTGGTGAGCAGCAGCACGTAGCGCTCGCCCTGCTCGGCGCGCACCTTGACCGTGCCCTCGATGAAGGCATAGCGGTACCAGGTTTCCGGATGAAGCTGGTACACCGCATCACTGACCAGCCGCGTCGGTCGCTTGGCCTCATCGAGAAACAACAGTGAGGGATACACCACCTGGCGATTGGCGAAACTGCGTACGCGCAGACCGTAGGTCTGGCGCGATGCAGGCAGGCTCAAGGCCGCGTAATAGCTGCGCCCCATGGGAAAGTCGAAGCTCGGTGAATAGCGGCTCAGCTCTTCGTAACGTGGTTCATCGGCAGACAAGGGGGTGAAATCACTCTCGCGCATCTGCCCGCAACAAAGTTGCAACAACTCGGTGTACAGGCCATCACCACGCGTCTCGCTGCCCTCCAGCAGCGCCTGCATCGCCGCACTAGGCTGGCCATCGAGCATCGGCAGCTTGCTCGCCACAGGCTCGAACTTTACCTGCCGTCCTTCGCTGTAATGCACGGCCTGCGCCCCGCTCGGCTTGTTCTGCCGACCGGGCGCCAACACCGGCGAGTTGTGCATCTGCCCCTTCTCATCGACCCAGGTGTAGTAACGGCTGTCGGACTGGCTACGAGCGAAACCACGCCCCTCCAGCTCATCGGCGTCGATGTAGTCACCGACCCGCTCTCCCGTACCCAGCAACTGGTCACGCTCCCCGCCTTCGCGGTTGCGCTCGCCCAGATAGAAGCCGTTGTGCAACTGGCCACCGCTGTCGACCCAGGTGTAGTAACGCCGCTTGCTCTCGCCCGTGTCCGGCGCACTGCCCGGCCATTTGCCGCTCTCGCCCAGGCGCGCCTGATCGCTGAGTTCGGCACGACGTTGCGCGCTGCGCTGCTGCTCGGCGAAGCGTTCGTCGACGAAGGTGTTGTGCACCCGACCGAGGTCATCCACCCAGGTCAGGTAACGGCTGGCCGCCAATGAAGGTAGGCAAGCCAGCAACAGCCAGGCCAACAGCAGCAGGCGCATGATGTCAGAACCTCGTGGTGTAACTGAGGGAGAAGATATAGGCCTTCACCGTCGTCTCGATGTTGAGCCCGGCATAAGGGTTATAGACAAGCTTGTCCAGACCTTCACAGTTAGCGTTACAGCTACTGCCCGCCGGGATGCTCTGCTTGGAGACGAAGTAGTTGAAACCGGCTTCGATGGTGGTGTCCTTGTCCCAGCGATAAGCGAAACCGAGCCCGTAGAGATCGGCATCGCCCACCGGGGCCAGCACATCGGCTTTGTCCTTGGGAATCGCCGAAGGGCGGTACTCGTAGCCGGCACGCAGGGCTAGGCGGTCGTTGAGCTCATACTGCACGCCGACGCCCCAGCTCCAGGTGTCGCGATAACCGCGATCGAGGATGATGCTACGGTTGGTCGCGTACTCACTGCTGAAGGTCTTGGCGATGCGCAGGATATCCAACTCTCGATCGAACTCGATCTCGAAATTGTTCCAGTCGCTGTAACCGACCCAACGCAGGTCGAAGTTGAACTGCCACTTGTCGAAGGGCCGCACCTTGATGCCGGTGCTGAAGGAGTCCGGATAAGTCAATTTGAGCGAGGCATTACCGCTCTCCTCTTGCGCTCCATAGGGAAACAATGGGCTGAAGATGGCACCGAACAACGAGCCCTGCAAACCGCTCCAGAAGCCTGCCCAGTCCTTGGAGTACTCGATGCGATACTTGCCCTGCAGATGCATCCGCGCTTCGCTCTGGTAGGTCGCGCCCCAAGCGAACCAGTCGGTGGGCTCCCAGAGAATACCGAGGTTATAGGTGGGTGACAGGCTCTGCTGCAGATCGAGTTGGAGGTTGGCCAGGGAGTCGAATGGCCCGATCCTGCCACCACAGACGTTGAAGAATGCTCCCAAAAGCTCCTGCAAACCGGGTTGACATAACGCCCTATTCAGTTCTTGGGTCAGCCCGGTGAGCAAGCTAGGGTTACGGAAATCCTGATTGAGCGCCATGGCCTGGTGCGAGAAGCCGATCGATAGCCCCAGCGACAGCTCGTCGTTGACCTGATAGGCCAGCGATGGCGAGAAGTAGGTTATGCGCTGCAGGGACACCTGACGGCCCTGGAAGCGTCCCGGATCGCTGTCGGAATCCCGCGAATAGCCCAGCGCCATGGGCGCATAGACGTTGGTGGCGAAGGTGAACTTGGAACCCGGCGGGTTGATCGAAAGCCCCGCCAGCGGTGCCGCCAGCAGCGGCATTTCGGTCATGCCCCCCAGGCCTGGCAGGTACATGGCCGGCGTCGTGGTACGGGTGCTGGAGTTCTTGTACGGATCGTCGTCGTAACCAAAGAAATTGTAGCCTTCACGCGGATCGAACTTGGCGCGGATGTCCATGACGCCGCTGATCATCTTCAGCGTAGTCATCCGCCCCTTGAGTTTGGTCAAGGCCGCCGGGTTGTAATGCACTGCGTCGATGCCAGTCGAGTCGGCCGTCACGGCATTACCCATGGCCATGGCTTTGGGGTTGCCGATGGTGAGGTTATTGGCCAGTTGCGCCTGCGCCGGCAGCCACCAGCCAAGCGTCAGGCCCGCCAACAGCAAGGGCTGCAGCATTGCACGAGAATTCATGAGAGTCGTACTCGCTGCTTATTGAGGCTTCAGACCCTTGATGTCCAAGGGCAAGGAAAATCCGAGCAGGACATCGGGGGAGTCTTCGGTCATACCGAAGCCGGCGTTGATGTTGACGATACGATCCGGCGAGGTACGCAAACCAAGAGAGAAGTTCATCACCGCGCTGGTCTGCTCGGTACCCTCGAACTTGGCATCCTCAAATGTGAAGGTCGGCGCCAGGTTATGCGACATCTGGAACGAGGTGGCCAGGGATACATCGTAGGACAGGGCATAGGCGAAGCCCATGCTGAGCGCCAGGCTGGATCCCGGATCGACCGAACGCAACAGGCGCCCGCCGCGCACCTGGTCGACGTTGCGCACCGGCATGTTGTAGGTGTAACCGAGCGAGCCGAACAGCACCACCGGGTCGACCACATAGGACAGGTTGGCGCCGAAGCCCAGGTTGTAATAGCCATTACCGGTAGACAGACCGCTGTCCACCTTGACGTCGTATGGGCTGTCCCCCGTGGGCAGGCCGAGCGTAGCGAACAGGGTGGTGACCGGCTTGCCCCGCTCCGACGACCAGGGCTGCCAACGCAGACTGAGCGACAGGTCGCCCAGGCTGTTGGTATTGATGTCGCGCTCGGTGTCGTACTTGGCGACGAAGGGCACGCGCATGCTGAACGTCAGATTGTCCCAGACGCCGTAGTCGAAGGTGAAGGAGTTGGTGAAGGTGTGCTGCGCCTCGCTCTGGCCGACGACACTGAACACGTTGTTACCGGTACGCACCGTCTGGATTTGCGTGTCGCGCAGCAACGAATAATCGAAACCGTAGGTCAGGGTACGTTCACCCTTTTTGAGCAGGGTGTAGCTCTTTTCCGCCGCCTGGAATACTTGCTCCAGCGCCTTGGCGCTGTCGGCGTCATCCTCTTTCTTGGTCAACGCCTCACGCGCGTCGTCAACCGTGGTCTGCTCCGCAAACACCTGCTGCGTCTGTGCAGCGACCAGTAGCACGAATGCCAGCCGCGCATATACCGAAAATCCCATGACGCTGCTCCCAGATCGTTATTGTTATGCCGGGTAAATCACTTGCGGCGGATGTACTGAATGTCCCCTCCCGAGCCCAACTGGTCGGCTTGGTTGGTGGTGAACTTGGCCATTTGCGGAAACTCGCGAAAGGCCAGCAGGCTGATGGTGCGATCATCGATGATGCGGAGATCGCGCTCACTCAGAGCCAGCGCATTGGGCGGCTCGTTACCGCTGGGAAAGATCACGAACAAGACGTTCTGATCCCAGATTTCCTCGAAGCGCACCCGGGTGAAACTGATGTTGCCCAGAGCCGGGTCGGCCACGAAAACATGATCGTTATAGACGTCACGTACCACCACGAAATGCTTGAAGCCCGCATAGTGGATTGGCACGATGGCCGGATTTTCCAGGGATTCCAGGTCACTGAAGGAAGCACGAAAGCCACCGCTCTTGTAACCCAGCGCCGTCACGAAACGCTTCATGTCGAGCAAGGAAAAGCCGCGGCGTTCGACGATCTTTTCCGCTTCGCCGAAACGCAGCAAACCTTCCATCACCTGGCGCTCCTGCAGGTTGCGCCCCAGGAAATAGTCGAGCACCGTGGTCAAGGCAGCGGAACCACAGCTGTAGTCGTAGGCTTGGCGGGTAACGTTGCGAAACTGCAGCTGGCTCATCGGTTCCAGCACCACCGATTCACGCTGCACGGGATTCAGGGCGGCCTGGCCGATATTGACGGTGCCGGCGGGTGGCGGCTTGGTGTCGACAGCCTCGGTAAAACCGAACAGGCCGATCAGGCTGCCCACGAGGATTTCGATCATCTTGCTTTCCGACGACTACCAGACAGAAGTGGCGACCTGAGCCACGCCTTGCACTCAGGTCGCCGTATACCATTCAAGCAGAGATCAATGACCCCAGACCTTGACGGTAGAACCAGCCATGTTGAGGTTGTTGATGGCGAGGCCACCGATGGTGCTGTCGCCAACCTTCACCGCACCAACGCTGACCTGACCATTGATGGTCGGCAGGCCGATCTGCAGCTTGTTGTCAGCCACGTCGATGGTCAGCGGCGCGTTGTCGTCGATGTTGAAGCCCGACAGGGTGACGGTATTCAGGCTCAGGGTGTTGCTGCCGTCGGTCACGTTGTCGTCGGTATCGGTGTACACGACGGAGCCGATGGTGGCGTTGAAGTTACCGGAGATGCTGATGCCTGCCTGACCGGTGACGTCTGCCAGGGCAGAATCATCCAGCGCTTTCAGGTCAGCATGGGCGGCGAAGGGGAGCGCCACGACGGCAACGGCAAGAGCGATTTTTTTCAGGGTCATCATTGTTGTTATCTCCACAGTTCAAATGGGGGTTCCCCGGGCTCTGCCGGTGACGTCCTGTCACGAGCAGCCTGACCGGCAGATGCCGGTCTCCAGACCTGTCACGACTTCCCTAGGTGTGCCAGGCTTGGACTCTCGAAGCACATTGCGCTTCGCGATGGCTACAAGCTACTAACCAGCCGACGCCCTGCCAGCCCATCCAACGAATGGCGCGAAGGCTTTGCCGCGCGCCTTACGGAACTCAGGCCTCACTGAGCAGCCCCAGGCTTTTGCCCTTGAGCACGGCCTGAGTCCGGCTGCGCACCCCGAGCTTGGCAAACAGATTGTGCAGGTGCCACTTGATGGTGGCTTCCGACAGGTGCACGGCCTGGGCGATATCACGATTCGACAATCCAGCCGCCACGAGCCGCAGGATCTCTCGCTCGCGCGGGCTAATATCTTGATTTTCCTCGAAATCATGAGGATCTACAGCCAGGCGACGACACTGCTCACGCATCAATTCAGGCACCTGCGACCAGGCGGCGGCCCGCTTGGGTAGCGCCTCGCTCCAGGCGTCCCACAGAGGCAGCAGCCACAGGGCTTCGTCCTGGAACAAGCGACGGTAACCGCACTGCCAGGCTTCTTCCAGCGTGTTGCCGAACAGCTCGAAAGCCTTGTCGCTGTTACCTTTTCGCCAGTACGCAACAGAAAGTAACAGCGCCAGACGCAAGCGCCGATCGCGCTGATGCTCGGCGTCCTGCTTGGCCAGACAGTTTTCCAGGCTCACCAGAGCCTTTTCCACACGCCGCTCGAACAGGGCCAGGCGGGCTTCGGCCAGCGCCCAGGCAGTGTGCGCATCACCATAACGCTCGATGGGCAAGGGGGCGATATGCCGCTCCATCTGCAACAGAATGCGCTGTGCCTCGTTGGGTCGACGCAACCACAGCAGGAACTGCACCTTGCACCCCATGACGATGGCAAACACTCGCTCGTAACCGATTCCTTGCAAGCCACCGAGCCATTCATCCAGTTGCGCCAGACCCTGCTCGGCCTCCCCTGCGAAGAAACGCGCCCGAGCCATCACCAACTGACCACGGCTGATCAGCTCGACCGGCGTCGCCACATCGCGCCAGGTCGTGGCCAGGGGCAGTTCGGCGAGGATGGCGGCATGCCGATCCTGCTCGTACAGCAGGTCGGCATAGGCCAGGGCGAGCGGTCCACCGACCCGGCTGCGGCGCCCGAACACCTGATCGACCCGTGCTCTGGCACGTTCGGCCAGGGCACATCCGCGCTCGAGCTCACCATGCTCCTTGCAGATCAGCGCCTCGATCAGGCTGGACATCACGTGTAAATATTCGCTTTCGCACTGGCGCAGGTTGTCGCGCACCACGGCGATGGCCTTGGCCGCCTCACCGAATTCGCCCAGCAAGGCGAGTGCCGCCGCCTGCACGCACGCCAGGCTGGCCCGAAAGACCGGCTGATTCTGCGGAACCAGCGCCAGCCAGTGGCCAGCGACCTTGAGGCAAGCCTCGAGCTTGTCCTGGTAGAGCAGCACCAGCGCCTTGAGCACCTGGGCAGCGGCGAGCAGTTCGAGCAGGCCGAAGTGCATGCCCTGGCCACGGCCCTGGGTCAGGCGCACGCTGACCTCCTCGATCAGGGCCTCGGATTCGGCGAATTTCTGCTCGAACGCCAACTGCCAGGCATAGAAGATCTGGAACACCGGCTGCTCGCTGATCACCAACGGTGGAATGTCCTTGAGAATGGCGAGGATGCCGTACACCCGGTTGCTGGCGATCAGTTTCGCGCCCTGGCGCTCCAGTAGCTCGGCGGCAAATGCGTAATCGCGCGCGCGCAAGGCATATTTGATGGATTTGTCGGCCAGGTCGTGGCTTTCGCACCAGCGTGCCGCTGCGTGCAGCAGATGCGCCGGGTCGCCCCGCTTGACCAGGCGCCCCTGGAGAAAATCGCTGAACAAGTGATGGTAGCGGAACCACTCGCCCTGTTCGTCCAACGGGATGACGAACAACTGCTCGCTCTGCAGACGCTGCAGCATCTCCTCGCCATCCTGACGACCGGTCAGGGCATTGCACAGCTCGGCGTTGAACTCATCGAGCATGGAGGTCTGGTCGAGAAACAACTGCAGGCCTTCCGGCAGTCTGGCCACCACGTCTTCGGCCAGGTAGTCGGCGATATCCCGCTCGGCACCGGACAGCCCGGCGAGGAAAGCGCTGCGATCGAGTTGCCGGGGCAAAGCCAGCGCCGCCAGATGCAATGCAGTGATCCACCCCTCGGTGCGATCATGTATCTGATCCAGTTCCTCTTCGCCAAGATCCAGCCGCTTGACCTCACGAAAATAGGCGGCTGTCTCCGTGCGATTCAAGCGCAGGTCATCGGCCAGCAGCCAGAAGGTACCGCTCTCGAGCATGGGTTTGCCGTCGAGAAAGCCAGGCTGGTAGCGGGTACTGACCACTATGTGTACATGCTCGGGCAGGCGTTCGAGCAGGTAGCGCGCCCGTTCCGCCAAGGCGGGATAACGCAGGCGGTGGAAGTCATCGAGCATCACGTAGAGGTCATGGTCGATGGCCTTGAGATCCTCGGCAAAGGCATCGAGCACGGCCAGCAGGTTCCAGTTCAGGTCGCCTTGCAGCAGGCGTGACGCACTGTTGCCGACATTCGGACAGACGGCCTCGATGGAAGCGATCAGGTACTGCAGCAAACGCGGCGGCTCACTGTCCACCTCATCGCATGAGAGCCAGGAAACATGGGCATTTTCGGCCTGCAGGCGCTGGCGAAACTGGCTCAACACGGTGCTCTTGCCAAAACCGGCTGGGGCACTGAGCACCAGCAGGCGCTGATTACGCGCGGCCATCAGGCGCTCGAGCAACGCCTCTCGCTCGAGCAGTGGAGCCCCTTCGGCATGCGGAGGGTGCAGCTTGGTTCGCAACAGGGCGAAGGTTTGCAGGCTCGATGAAAGTTGTTCGGTCATGGTTCGAGTAGGCTCAGTTCACGGGCGCGACGGATGGCTTGGGTACGGTTACGCACCTTGAGCTTTTCATAGATGTTGTGCAGGTGCCATTTGACGGTACCGAGCGCCAGCGCCAATTGCTGACCGATTTCGTCATTGGACAAGCCCTTGGCTGCCAGGCAGACCACCTCGCGCTCACGCTCGGTCAGCCCTTCCTCCAGCATGTCCATGGCCTGTTGCGCCTCGCGCCCAGGCCAGATGCCCAGAAGACTGCGCAGAAAACCCTGCAGGGCCGGTTGACGCTCGGCCGCTTCCAATTGCTGCAGTAACTGACGAATAGCCTCGCCCTCCTCGATGAACACGCTGCGCGCCCCTTCGCGCTCGGCGCAGATCAGGCATTGCACCAGCAGGCTCTGGGCCCGCTCCTGATAGCCCAGGCGCTGGTAACTCAGCGCAGCCAACAGATCCAGGCGCATGCGCTGCAGATCATGCAGGCCTTTTTGCAACTGGGTACGCAGTTGCGCCAGCTCGTGCAGGGCTTCACTGTAATGGCCGCGGGCCTGCTGCAGACGGATGCGCGTCAGCCCTAGCACCCACAGCACTGGGTTGAGGGCGCGCGACTGATAGGGCTCGGCCAGCTTGTTCCAGTCCACGCTCTTGAGCCGTTGCTCAGCGCGTTTGCAGCGATCGACCTGGGGTTCCTGCAGGATCAACGCAATCTCTTCGCCTACCGCCTGCACGTAAAAACGCCAGGACTGATTGCGGGCCGCCAGGTTCTGCATCAACACCAGGGTGGCGCTGGCCTCCTTGCTCGCCCCCTGCATGCGCTGCACCCGGGCCAGGCAGAGCATGGCCTGGGCATAGAGATCGATGGGGTTGATCACGTCGATGGTGGCGAGCGCCCAGCGCAGGCGCTCCTGCAGCCCGTCGAAACGCCCCTGCCGGTAATCGATCAGGGACTCGGTGATGGTCGGCAGCACCAGCGCCCGCGAGCGCTGGTCGAACCAGCCGGTGAAACGCTCACGCAACTGCTGGAAGAGCAGTTGCGCCTGTTTCAGACCGCCCTGCTCCAGGCACAACAGCACCTCGACGTTGCTCAGTTGCATGTCGAGATAGTGGCCTTCGAGGAAATGATTGCGCTGTTGCGCCAAGGCCAGCAGGCGCCTTGCCGGCTCGGCCTGACCCAGCATCACCAGCGCCAGGGCACCGACGATGAGAATGGCCACCTCGAGAAAGGCCGTGTGTTGCCCCAACTGCGCCTCGATACGTCGCGCCAGAAGCACGCAGGTGTCCAGGTCATCCTTCTGCAGGGCGATCACCGCCTTGATCGCCAGGGTGGCCAGCAAGCGCTCGCTCAATGGCCCGCTGTCACGCGTCGCGCCCCACCGCTCGAGCAATTCGTCGAGCAGACGGTAGGCTTCGCCTAGGCTCAGATCGGTGGCACGCGTCCAGACATCGGCCAGTACCAGCACCGGAAAGCGGCTCGCCACCTCGTCAGGCACCTGCTTACGCCACCGGTAGAGCAGGCCGAGCTGCCCGCGGTTGATCAGTTCCAGGCCGCAGCCGTCGAGCAAGGCCGCGAGCATTTCCGGGTCTTCGGCCAGGCTGGCATGCTCGATGGCCAGGTTCTGCATGTGATGGTTGGTGAACCACAGGCTGGCATTGAAGTGCAGTTGGCGAAAACGCTCGGGATCTCGTTCACGCAGGCGAGCGCGCAGGAACTCGGCGAACAGGTTATGGAAGCGATACCACTGCCGCTCACGGTCGAGCGGCAGCAGGAAGAGCTGCATCGCCTCCAGCTCTTCCAGCAGTTGCTGGCCATCCTGACGTCCCGTCAGGGTATTGGCCAGATCGCCGCTGAGCTGCCGTGCCACGCCCAGCGCCAGGAGCTGTTCCTGACGCTCTGCCGGCAATTGCTCGAACACCGTATGCAGCAGGTAGTCGCCGACGGCATGCTGATCGCTGCCCAGCTCGAGCAAGGAGGCCACGGGTTGTGGCTGGTTACGCAGCCACAGGCTGGCCAGATGCACGCCGATCATCCAGCCTTCGGTATGCGCGTAGAGCGACTTGAGTGCAGCGCAGTCCAGGTGCACGCCGGCATGCTCGAGGTACTGACTCATTTCTTCGGGGCTCAGACGCAGTTCGTCCGCCCCCAGTTCGAGCAATAGCCCCTTGGCACGCAGTGTCGCCAGATTGAGCGCCGGTAACGAACGACTGCCGGCAGCGAGCATGAAACTGGCAGGCGCCAGTTTGACCATGCGGTTGAGGGCTGCCAGCAGGTCGCTGTCCTGAATCAGATGCAGGTCATCGAGCACCAGCAGCATGGGGGTCTGCACCCGCGCCAGGTCGCTCAGCAAAAGCTCCATGGCCGCTGCCACTGGCACACCCATCGGATTGCACAGATAACCGAGTGCATCCCGGCCCAAGCCTGGCACGACCTGACCGAGGGCATCGATCAAGTGCTGGAAAAAACGCGACGGATCATCGTCATCGCAACCCAGCGACAGCCATACCACTTGCACACCCTGCTCCTGGCGGCGAGCGGCAAAGTCAACCAGCGCAGTGGTCTTACCAAAGCCGGCAGGGGCACAAAACAACACCAGGCGGACATGGGGATTGGCCGCAAGGGCTGCATCGACCCGTGGTCGTGCCATATAGAAACCAGTGGCTGCCTGGGGCGGCGAAAGTTTCGAGCGCAGCAGGCCTCCAGTGGCTGGATCCTGTACTTCATCCATAGCCTGAACCCCTTCGTCGTTATTATTCTGGAGCAAAAAATCAGCGCGTCGCGGCCTCATACTAAACAGCCATCAGCGCTCAAGTAAACTGCTGGCAGACGCTCTAGGATGAATGTTGTCGGCACATTACAATCGCCACTTCGACTCATCCGACAGGCCCTCATGCTCACCTGCCAAGTTCATGCCTTGCCCTACCAGCCCGATCCCAGCGGCTATTTTCAGCGTCTGCGCCAGGCACCGGGTGCCGTACTGCTAGATGCTGGTCGACCGCTGGCGACTCGCGGACGCTATGACCTAATGAGCGCCTGGCCATTGGCAGAACTGGCGCCCATTGCCGACGAATCGGCCAAGGCCTTTCTTCAGCGCCTGCGTCAGGCACTGCATGAACTGGGTCGGGCCCAGCTTCCCGAACACCTCGAACTCCCCTTTGCCGGCGGGCTGATCGGTTATCTGGCTTACGACTTCGGCAGACGCCTGGAGCACTTACCCAGCATAGCCGAGGATGATCTGCAGCTACCCGATGCAAGCCTTGGCCTGTACGCCTGGACGCTGATCAGCGACCATCTGCTGGGCACCAGCCAGCTCGTCTTCCACCCCAGCCTGCCAGGCGACGAACGGCAGCGCCTGCTGACCCTGTTCAACGCGCCAACCGCCCCCGAGCCGGCACCATTTCGTCTCCTGCAGCCGTTTCGTGGCGATCTCGCAGCACGCGATTACCAGGCCGCCATCGAACGTATTCAGGCCTATATCCTGGCCGGCGACTGCTATCAGGTGAACTATACGCAGCGTTTCCAGGCCACTTATGAAGGCGATCCCTGGGGCGCCTACCTGGCCTTGCGCCAGGCCTGCCCAACACCTTTCGCAGGTTTCCAGAGCCTGAGCGGCGGCGGCGCGATTCTCAGCCTGTCGCCCGAACGCTTCCTCAGAGTCAGCCAGGGCCAGGTGGAAACCCGCCCGATCAAGGGCACCCGCCCGCGAGCGAAAGACCTTGCCGAAGATCGCGCGCACGCCGATGAGCTGCTGGCCAGCGGCAAGGATCGGGCGGAGAACCTGATGATCGTCGATTTGCTGCGCAACGACCTGGGACGTAGCTGCCGCATCGGCTCGGTGCAGGTGCCGGAGCTGTTCGCGCTGGAAAGCTACCCCAACGTGCATCACCTGGTCAGCAGCATCACCGGCACGCTGGCCGCCGGCAAGGACGCACTGGATCTGATTGCCGGCGGCTTTCCCGGCGGTTCCATCACCGGCGCACCGAAAATCCGCGCCATGCAGATCATCGAAGAGCTGGAACCGACCCGTCGCAGCCTCTATTGCGGTTCGCTGCTCTATCTGGATGTGCGTGGCGAGATGGACAGTTCAATCGCCATTCGCAGCCTGCTGGCCAAGGATGGCCGCATCAGTTGCTGGGGCGGTGGCGGCATCGTCGCCGACTCGCACTGGCAGGCCGAATACCAGGAATCGATCACCAAGGTGAAGGTGCTGCTACAAACGCTCGAAGGCCTGTAAGCCACTGCAGACGACCCGCTTAGCAGGCGGTTGAAAAACGACCTGCATTGCCTCGCCTAGATTTTTCAGCGGCCTGTTACAGCTCGAGCTTGCGATTCGAGGCCTTGAGGAACTCCTGCTTCAGATCCTCGTAGGTATGCACTGCCGGGAACTGCGGAAACTCGCGAATCACGTTGTCCGGTGCATGGAACAGGATGCCGGCATGGGCTTCGCTGAGCATGCTGGTGTCGTTGTACGAATCACCGGCAGCGATCACACGGTAGTAGAGGCTCTTGAAGGCGATCACCGACTGGCGCTTGGGATCCTTCTGGCGCAATTGATAGCTCACCACACGATCGTTCTCGTCGGTGATCAGGCGGTGACACAGCAGGGTCGGGAAGCCCAGTTGACGCATCAACGGCTGGGAAAACTCGTAGAAGGTGTCGGAAAGGATCACCACCTGGAAACGCTCGCGCAACCAGTCGACAAACGCCACTGCACCATCCAGCGGCTCGAGGGTGGCGATCACGTCCTGGATGTCCTTCAGCTTCAAACCGTGCTCATCAAGGATGCGCAGGCGCTGCTGCATCAGCACGTCATAGTCGGGGATGTCACGGGTGGTCGCCTTGAGCGACTCGATGCCGGTTTTTTCCGCGAAGGCAATCCAGATTTCCGGTACCAGTACGCCTTCCAGGTCGAGACATGCGATTTCCACAGGACACTCCTCGTTGAGACCAGCCAAGAGGCGGCACTCTAGCGGCTCACCCGAAGCGGCGCAACGCAGCCTCTTATAACTACTACAAAGGTCTTGCGCAGTCTTCGTTATTTAGCTGCATAACCAGCCTTTGCTAAGATCGCGCCTCTCACGCACTACGATCTGGAATCCTCAGCATGCAACTCGATCTGGACGCGCTCAACGCCGAGTACGGCAAGCAACCGGAAAAGCTGGTGCAATGGGCCATCGGCCTGGGCAAACCGGCCATCTGCACCACCAACTTCCGCCCCTTCGAGGCGGTCATCCTGCACATGGTCAGCCAGGTCAAACCGGACATTCCGGTGGTCTGGATGGACAATGGCTACAACACCGAGGCCACCTACCGCTTCGCCGACGAGGTGACGCGCAAGCTGGGCCTCAACCTGATCACCTATCTGCCCAAGCGCTCGCGCGCCCACCGCGAGGCGCTGGAAGGCCCGGTACCGGCCCTGGACGACCCGCGCCATGCCGCCTTCACCGAAGAGGTGAAACTGGAGCCCTTCACCCGTGCCCTGCGCGAGATGAATCCCGGCGTCTGGTTCACCGCCCTGCGCGCCACCGATACTGCCGTGCGTGCACAGATGGAGCCCATCAGCATCAACCCGGATGGTCTGATCAAGGTCGCCCCGCTGCTGCACTGGACGTCCAAGGATCTTTATCAGTATCTGGTAGCCCATGACCTGCCGAACGAGTTCGATTATTTCGACCCGACCAAGGGCGAAGACAACCGTGAGTGCGGGCTGCACCTGAGCCACTGACCACCACCTCGCAACGAAAAATGGCGCCTGTGACGGCGCCATTTTTTCAGGTTTTTCGCGGAATCTCGGGAAAGTCAGTCTTGATACCGGACTGGCAAATTTGTGTGTGGTCTCGTTGTCTTGGTTGGTGTTCTGGACGCCGCTTCGGTGTGTTCGGAAACTCCTTGTTTCGCCCCCTCGGGCGACTCACTTTTCTTTGAA